>NZ_JBELKF010000002.1:0-128627 GCF_042089775.1 Palleronia sp. | reverse complement strand
AGGCCGCGCGCGACGCCGCGGCCGAAACCGTGCAGGCCGCCGAGGCGCGCATCGGCGAGGAACTTGATCTCACCCCCGCGGCGCTGGTCGAGAAGCTCGACGTCACCGACCCGACCCAGTTGCCCCCCTCGCGCCAGATTGAGGACGAGATCGTCCGCCTGCGGCAAAAGCGCGACGCGCTGGGCGCCGTGAACCTGCGCGCCGAAGAGGATGCGAAAGAGGTCGAGGCCGAGCATGGCACCCTGATCTCGGAAAAGGCCGACCTCGACGCCGCGATCTCCGAGTTGCGCAAGGGGATCGCCGGCCTCAACCGCGAGGGGCGCGAGCGTCTCTTGACCGCGTTCGAAGAGGTGAACCGCTCTTTCGCGACCCTGTTCCAGAGCCTCTTCGGCGGGGGCGAGGCGCGGCTCGAGCTGATCGAAAGCGACGATCCGCTCGATGCCGGGCTCGAGATCATGTGCCAGCCGCCCGGCAAGAAGCTGTCGACCCTTTCGCTGCTGTCCGGGGGCGAGCAGACGCTGACCGCCATGGCGCTGATCTTTGCCGTGTTCCTTGCCAATCCCTCGCCGATCTGCGTGCTGGACGAGGTGGACGCGCCGCTCGACGACGCGAACGTCACCCGCTTCTGCGACCTGCTGGACGAGATGACGCGCCGGACCGAGACGCGGTTCCTCATCATCACGCACCACGCGGTAACGATGGCGCGGATGGACCGGCTGTTCGGCGTGACGATGGCCGAACAAGGGGTCAGCCAGCTGGTCAGCGTCGATCTCAAGCGCGCCGAGCAGATGGTGGCCTGACAGGCCGCGCTGTCGCAGCGCTGCATCGCCCTGACCGGCGAAGGGCCGCGCCGCTAGGCCGGTCGTCGTGCCCGTGCTATCGTTCGTGAAAACGATAAATCGAGCAGGCCCAACATGAGTACTTCTCCCCTGACGGATCCGCGGGTCCGTGACCAACTGTTGTCCGACCCGGACCAGATCCTCGAAGATCCCGAACTGATGCGCGCTCTGGTCGGCGCCGCCGACGGTATGCGGGGCGGCAACGTCGTGGACATGCGCGCCCTTGCGATGGAGCGGCTGGAGGCGCGGCTCGACCGGCTGGAGGACACGCATCGTAACGTGATCGCCGCCGCCTACGAGAACCTCGCGGGCATGAACATGATCCACCGCGCGATCCTTGCGCTGCTGGAGCATGACAGCTTCGACGCCTTCCTCACCGCGCTTGCCGGGCCGGTGGCCGATACGTTGCGGGTGGACGGCATGAAGCTGATCCTCGAGACCGCCGGCGACCGTTCGACCGCCCATCTGGGTGCGCTGGAGCGCACCTTGGGCCTGGCCGAGCAGGGCTGGGTCAGCCTCTTTGCGGGTCTGTCGAACGGCGGCGCGCCGCGGCGCGTGACCCTGCGCCAGCTTTCGGGCGGCGACCCCGAGATCTATGGCTTCAAGGCCTCGATCATCCGGTCCGAGGCGTGCCTGACGCTCGACCTGGGCGAGGGGCGGTTGCCGGGCATGCTCGTTCTCGGGGCCGAGGACCCGCACCAGTTCGCGCCGGGGCAGGGGACCGACCTGCTTGGCTTCTTCGCCGGCGTGCTGGAACGCGCGCTGCGACGTTTCCTGGCATGATCTCTCCGGGCCTCGCCGACCTGCTGTCCCGCTGGTGCGACCACCTGCGCGGGGTCGAGGCCGCCGCGGCCGCCACGGTCGAGGCCTATCGCGCCGACGTGGTGAGCTTCCTGGGTTTCCAGCTGGCCCATCTCGGCGAAGAGACCGGCGCGGCGCTTCTGTCCCGCGTGGGCGTGTCGGACATGCGCGCCTGGATGGCGGCCGAACGTGGCGCGGGCCTCTCGGCCCGTTCGCTGGCGCGCAAGCTTTCGGCGGTGCGCACCTTCGCCGGCTGGGTGGCAGAGCGCGAGGGCTGCGACGTCACCGCGATTCTGTCGGCGCGCAGCCCCAAGTTCCAGCGCAAGCTGCCCCGCCCGATGACCGAGGACGCCGCGCGCGACATGATCGGCACGGCGGGGGCACAGGCGACCGAGCCGTGGGTTGCCGCCCGCGATACGGCAGTGCTGACGCTGCTGTGGGGCTGCGGGCTGCGGATCTCCGAAGCGCTCGGGCTCGACGGGGCATCCGCGCCCCTGCCCGAGACGTTGCGGATCGTCGGCAAGGGCGCGAAAGAGCGGATCGTGCCGGTCCTGCCCGTCGCCCGCGACGCGGTCGAAACGTACCGCCGGCTCTGTCCCTACGACCTGCCGCCGGGCGAGGCGCTGTTTCGCGGGACAAAGGGCGGCGCGCTGAACCCGCGACTGATCGCCAAGGCAGTCGAACGCGCGCGGCTGCAACTGGGCCTGCCGGCCTCGGCCACCCCGCATGCCTTCCGCCATTCCTTTGCCACGCACCTCTTGGCGGCGGGCGGCGATCTACGCGCGATTCAGGAATTGCTGGGCCACGCGTCGCTGTCGACGACGCAAGCCTACACCGGCGTCGACACCGCACGGCTGATGGCAATCTACGAAAAGGCCCACCCGCGCGGCTGAATTCCCCCGATTGGCCGAAAGGTCGCATGGGATGACGCTTGAACAGGGTGCGAAATTGCGGATAGAGAGTGGCCGACTTCGACGAAGAGGCGAGAGCGACGATGTTCGACACCATGACCGTGACCAAGATCGTGGGCGGCTTCTGCGGCTCCCTCCTGGTGTTCCTGCTGGGAAGCTGGGCGGCCGACGCAATCTATAACGTCGGCGGCGATCACGGCGGCGAGCAGGAGCAGGCCTACACGATTCCGGTCGAGGATAGCGGCGCGGGTGAAGCCGAGGAAGAAGGCCCCTCTTTCGAGGAAGTCCTAGCCTCTGCCGACATCGGCGCGGGCGAGCGGGTGTTCGGCAAGTGCCGCGCCTGTCACAACGTCGACGGCTCGAACGCCACCGGGCCGCACCTCGATGGTGTGGTTGGCCGCGATGTGGGTTCGGTTCCCGGCTTCAACTATTCCGGCGCGCTGTCCGAACATTTCGACGTCTGGACGCCCGAGAACCTGAACACCTTCCTCGAGAACCCGCGCGGCGCGGCCTCGGGCACCACGATGAGCTTCGCGGGCCTGAACAAGATCGAGGACCGGGCAAACGTGATCGCCTACCTGGACAGCCTCGACAACTGATCCAGCGCATGCGCGCCAGACGACCAAGCCGGCCCCTCGTGGCCGGCTTTTCCATGTGCGGTGCCCCTGGATCACGGATGCTTCACCACAATTCGTCTTGAATGTTGATCGAGCGGTCCCGTAGCTTCACCTGACCTCAGAGCATGTGACGGAGACGCCCATGACGCCTTCCCGCCCCCGGTCCGCCATCACGGTCGCCCGGTCCCACGACCGCGCACGCAGCCTCGCGATGCAGGCCCTTCTCACCGGCGCCGCCACCCTGGCCCTGGCCGCGGCAGCCTTCGCGCAAGAGGCTGGGGATGACGTCATCACCAGCCACGGCTACACCAACTTCGGCGAGCTGAAATACGGCCCCGGCGAGGTGCTGGACTACGTGAACCCCGACGCGCCCAAGGGCGGCGAGTTTTCCACGTGGAGCCTGGGCAACTTCGACAGCTTCAATCCATATGCGCGGGCCGGCGTCCCCGCCGCGCTCGCCGATATCGGCACCGAGCGCCTGATGACCGGGACGCTCGACGATCCCTACGGGACGTATTGCTTCCTCTGCGAGACGGTCGAATACGACAAGGATCGCACCTACGCGACCTTCCACCTGCGCGACGACGTGACCTTCCAGAACGGTGAGCCGGTGACCGCCGAGGACGTGAAGTTCACCCACGAACTGCTCGTCGAGCAAGGCATTCCGGAATACCGGACGTCGGCCGCGCAGTTCTACGACTCGATCGATGTGATCGACGACCACACCGTCCGCTTCAACTTCTCGGACTACATGCCGAAGAATGTCCGCGTGCAGCAAGCGGGCGGAACACCGGTCTTCTCGAAGGACTGGTTCGAGGACACCGGTGCGCGGCTCGACAAGAGCGCGACCGAGCCCTTCATGACCACCGGTCCCTACGTGCTCGACAGCGTCGAATACAACCGGCAGGTCGTCTATGCCAAGGACCCCGACTACTGGGGCGCCGATCTGCCCCTGAACCAGGGCCGTAACAATTTCGACACGGTCCGCATCGAGTATTTCGCCGACAGTTCGGCCGCGCTCGAGGCGTTCAAGGCGGGCGAATACCTTTACCGCGAGGAAACCGACCCGGCCGACTGGAACACCGCCTACAATTTCCGCGCGCTCGACAACGGCTACGTCACCCGCGAAGAGATCGAGGATGGCAGCGTCGGCCAGCGCTTTTCCTGGGTGTTCAACCTCGACAAGGAAAAGTGGCAGGACCGGCGCGTGCGTGAGGCGATCGCGATGATGTTCAACTTCGACTGGTCCAACGACACGCTCTACTACGGCGCCTATCGCCAGCCCGCCAGCTTCTGGAACAACACCGACCTCGCCGCCGACGGCAAGCCGAGTGCCGCCGAGATCGAGATCCTGCAGCCGCTGGTGGACGAGGGCCTGCTCGACCCCGAGATCCTGACCGAAGAGGCCGCCACCCCGGTCGACCATGACGCCGAGACCAACCGTCCCAGCCGCCGCATCATCCGCGCCGCGGCCGCGCTGCTGGATGATGCGGGGTGGGAGACGGGCGAGGACGGCGTGCGCCGCAAGGACGGTGAGCCGCTGACGCTGACCTTCATCCAGTTCAACCCGCAATACGACAAGGTCATCACGCCCTTCCTGTCCAATCTTGGCCAGATCGGCGTGCAGGGAAACCTCGAACGGGTGGACACGGCCCAATACGTGCAGCGCCGGCGCGAGGGCAATTTCGACCTCACCAACAACGTCTTCGCCTTCGGGTTCGAGCCGTCGACGGGCCTCAAGCAGTGGTTCGGGTCCGAAAATGCCGACGACAGCTCGCGCAACGTCATGCGGCTGCGCAACGAGGCCGTGGATCGCCTGATCGACGTCGTTACGACCGAGGTCGACACGCTGGACGAACTGACGACTGCGACCAACGCGCTCGACCGGACGCTGCGGCGCATCGCCTTCGACATCCCGTTCCAGTACAACCCGTTCACATGGGTCGCCTACTACAACACCTACGATCATCCCGAGGATCTGCCGCCGCTTGGAGTCGGGGCGCTGGACTTCTGGTGGTGGGACGAGGACGCGGCCCAGGACCTTCGCGCCGCCGGCGCCTTCTGATCCCGCACGACGGAGCCTGACTGTTGGGAGCATATATCCTTCGGCGATTGCTGCTGATCATTCCGACGCTGTTCGGGATCATGGTGGTCAATTTCGTCCTCACCCAGTTCGTACCGGGCGGACCGATCGAGCAGGTCATCGCCCGGATGGAGGGTTCGGGCGACGTGTTCTCGGGCATCTCCGGGGGCGGCGGACAGCCGATGGAGTTCGAAAGCGGCGGCACCGAATATGCCGGTGCCCGAGGGCTGCCGCCCGAGTTCATCGCCGAACTGGAACGCGAATTCGGCTTCGACAAGCCGCCGCTGGAACGCTTCCTCACGATGATCTGGAACTACATGCGCCTCGACTTCGGCGAGAGCTACTTCCGCTCGATCAGCGTCATCGACCTGGTGCTCGAAAAGATGCCGGTGTCGATCTCGCTGGGGCTGTGGTCGACGGTCATCGCCTACCTCGTGTCGATCCCGCTGGGCATTCGCAAGGCGGTGCGCGACGGATCGACCTTCGACACCTGGACGTCGGCGCTGATCGTCGTGGCCTACGCGATCCCCGGTTTCCTCTTCGCGATCCTGCTCCTGGTGCTGTTCGCGGGGGGCTCGTATTTCCAGATCTTCCCGCTCAGGGGGCTGACCTCGGACAATTTCGAGCAGCTCAGCCTTCTGGGCAAGATCGGCGACTACCTGTGGCACATCGCGCTGCCGGTCATCGCCTCGACCATCTCGGCCTTCGCTACGCTGACGCTGCTGACGAAGAACTCGTTCCTGGACGAGATCAAGAAGCAATACGTCACGACCGCGCGCGCCAAGGGGCTGAAGGAATCGCAGATCCTCTACGGCCATGTGTTCCGCAACGCGATGCTCATCATCATCGCGGGCTTCCCCAGCGTGTTCATCGGCGTGTTCTTCACCGGCTCGATTATCATCGAGACGATCTTCTCGCTCGACGGTCTGGGCCGGCTCGGGTTCGAGGCCGCGGTTGCGCGCGACTACCCGGTGATCTTCGGCACGCTCTTCGTGTTCAGCCTGATGACGCTGGTGGTCGGGATCATCGCGGACCTGATGTATGTCTTCGTCGACCCCCGCATCGATTTCGAAACGCGGGAGGGCTGATCCCATGACCCATCCCGACAACGTCCACGGCCCCGCCGAGCCGGGTCTCGAGTCCCCGCCGCCCCGTCCTTCTGGCGGCGGGCACGATGCGCCGCCCCCGGTGGACCCGCGCCGCCGCCGGCCGTTCCTGTCGCCGCTGAACCAGCGCCGCTGGCGCAACTTTCGCCGCAACGGGCGCGCCTTCTGGTCGCTGATCCTCTTCTGCATCCTCTTCGGGCTGTCGCTCTGCGCCGAGTTCATCGCCAACGACAAACCGATCCTCGTCAGCTACGACGGCGAGCTCTATGCCCCCGTCTTCCGCTTCTACCCCGAAACAGAGTTCGGCGGCGACTTCCGGACCGAGGCCGTCTATGCCGATGTGGAGGTCGAATGCCTGATCCGCTCCGGCGGGCTCGAGGACTGCTTCGACGATCCCGAGGGAATCATAGCCCAAGGCACCACCGCCGAGGGGGCCGAGGCCGGCTGGCTTGTCTGGCCGCCGATCCGCTACAGCTACGACACCATCGCCGATATCGGCGGCGCGGCCCCCTCGGCCCCGGACGCGACGCACATCCTCGGCACCGACGATACGGCGCGGGACGTGGCGGCGCGGGTGATCTACGGCTTCCGCCTGTCGATCCTGTTCACCCTGATCGTGACGGTCCTGACCACGGTCATCGGCATCGTCGCCGGTGCGGTGCAGGGCTTCTTCGGCGGCAAGACCGACCTCTTCTTCCAGCGAATCATCGAGATCTGGGTCTCGACCCCCTCGCTTTACGTCATCATCATCCTCTTCGCGATTCTTGGGCGGGGGTTCTGGCTGCTGGTCTTCGTCACCGTCCTGTTCGGATGGCCGGCGCTGGTGGGCGTCGTCCGGGCCGAATTCCTGCGGGCCCGCAACTTCGAATACATCCGCGCGGCACGGGCGCTTGGGGTCGGCAACTGGACCATCATGTTCCGCCACATGCTGCCGAACGCGATGGTCGCGACGCTGACCATGCTGCCCTTCATCATCACGGGCACGATCTCGACCCTCGCCTCGCTCGACTTCCTGGGCTTCGGCCTGCCGTCGTCGGCTCCGTCGCTGGGCGAGCTGACGCTGCAGGCCAAGCAGAACCTGCAGGCGCCGTGGCTCGCCTTCACCGCCTTCTTCACCTTCGCGATCATGCTGTCGCTTCTCGTCTTCATCTTCGAGGGCATCCGCGACGCGTTCGACCCGAGGAAAACCTTCCAGTGACCCCATCGACCGAACCTGTCCTCCAGGTCCGCGACCTGAACATTCGCTTCAGCCAAGAGGGGGCGGTGACCCACGCGGTTCGTGGGGTGTCGTTCGATGTCTGCAAGGGCGAGACGGTCGCGCTGGTGGGCGAGTCCGGCTCGGGCAAGTCCGTCACCGCCCTCTCGACGGTCGAGCTTCTGCCCGGCTCGGCCAGCATCGAAGGTTCGGCCAAGTTCGCCGGGCGCGAGCTGGTGGGGGCCCCGGAAAAGACCCTGCGCGAGATTCGCGGCAACGACATCAGCTTCATTTTTCAGGAGCCGATGACCTCGCTCAACCCGCTCCACACGATCGAAAAGCAGCTGGGCGAAAGCCTCGCGCTCCACCAGGGGTTGTTGGGGCAGAAGGCGAAGGCGCGCATTGTCGAACTGCTGACAGAGGTCGGCATCAACGACCCCGAGAGCCGGCTGTCGGCCTATCCCCACCAGTTGTCGGGCGGTCAGCGGCAGCGCGTGATGATCGCGATGGCGCTGGCCAACAACCCGCACCTCCTGATCGCGGACGAGCCGACGACGGCGCTCGACGTGACGATCCAGGCGCAGATCCTCGACCTCCTTCAGAAGCTGAAGGAAGAGCAGGGGCTGTCCATGCTCTTCATCACCCACGACCTGACCATCGTGCGCCAGATCGCCGACCGGGTCTGCGTGATGAAGGACGGCGAAATCGTCGAGCATGGCCGCACCGCCGAGATCTTCGACAACCCGCAGCACCCCTACACACGGATGCTGCTCGAGGCGGAATCCACCGGCGCCCCCACGCCCGTCCCCGAGGGCGCCGAGACGGTGGCCGAGACGAAGGACCTGCGCATCTGGTTCCCGATCCAGCGCGGCCTTTTGCGGCGCACGGTCGGGCATGTGAAGGCGGTGAATGGCGCCACCCTGTCGGTCCGGCAGGGCGAGACGCTGGGCATCGTCGGCGAGTCCGGCTCGGGCAAGACGACGCTGGCGCTGGCGGTCATGCGGCTGATCGGCTCCGAGGGGCCGATCGTGTTCATGGGGCGCGACATCCAGGGGCTGCAGGGTCGCAAGATGCGCCCCCTGCGCGCCGACATGCAGATCGTGTTCCAGGACCCGTTCGGCTCGCTGAGCCCCCGGATGACGGTGGAAGAGATCATCGCCGAAGGCCTTGGCATCCACGGCAGCATCACAAAGCGCGAGAAGCACGAGAAGGTCGTCGCGATCATGCGCGAGGTCGGCCTGCCGCCCGAGACGATGCACCGCTACCCGCACGAGTTCTCGGGCGGTCAGCGCCAGCGGATCGCCATCGCCCGCGCCATGATCCTGCAGCCCAAGCTCGTGGTGCTGGACGAACCCACCTCGGCGCTCGACATGACGGTGCAGGTCCAGATCGTCGAGCTTCTGCGCGAGCTGCAGAAGAAGCACGGGCTGGCCTACCTGTTCATCAGCCATGACCTGAAGGTGGTTCGCGCACTGTCGCACAAGGTGATGGTGATGCAGAAGGGAGACGTGGTCGAGGCGGGGCCGGTGGACGAGATCTTCGACCGCCCGCAGACCGAATACACTCGTCAGCTGATGGCAGCGGCCTTCGGAAACCGCGCAGGCTCGGCCGGCTGACAATCTCGGCAACAAACGCGGCTCGGGCGCGTTGACGGGGGCAACCTGAAAAGTCCCTGAATGTACACCCGCATCATCCTTATCGCGAACCAGAAGTCCGGCCAGAACAGCCGCGACGCCGAAGCCATCAACCGCGTCATGACCGTCTTCGGCGATCGCGCCGAACGGATGGATTGGGACCCGGGCTCACCCATAGAAGAGACGGTCTCTCGCGCCCTTGCCCGCGAGACTGAGATCGTCGTCGTCGCGGGGGGGGACGGGACGGTGATGGCTGTTGCCAGCGCGCTTCTGGGCACCGGCGTGCCGATGGGGGTGCTTCCGCTCGGGACGTTCAACTTCTTCGCCCGCGGGCTTGGCCTGTCCGAGACCCCCGAAGAGGCCGGGCGGCAGCTGCAGACCGCAGAGGCGCACGACATCCGCGTGGGAATGGTCAACGGGCAGGCGTTCCTGAACAACGCGTCGCTCGGCATCTACCCGGCGATCCTGCGCGAGCGCGAGACCGTCTATTCGCGATGGGGCCGGTTCCGGCTTGCGGCGCACTGGTCGGTGGTCAAGACGTTCCTGCGGTTTCGCAAGCCGATGAAGATCACCCTGACGGTCGACGGCAAGCGCGAGACCCGGCGCACGGCGCTGGTCTTCGTCGCTCGGTCGGCCTACCAGCTCAACCTGTTCGGGATCGACGGCGAGGATGCCATCGACGCGGACCGGTTCGCGATCCTGCTGGCGCGCGCCGAAACGCGCTTCGCGTTGTTCATGATGTCGCTGCGCCTGGCGCTCGGCCGCCCGATGCGGGGGCGTGAATACGATCTGATCTCGGCCGAAGCGGCAGACATCGAGACAAAGCAGCGCCGCACGCTTGTTGCGTTCGATGGGGAAAAGCAGCGCGTGCGCGGGCCGTTCCGCTTCCGCATGTCCGACGAGTCTCTCACCGTTCTCCTACCGAAATCCGACGCCGAGGACTGATGCGCATACTCCACCTTTCAGACCTGCATTTCGGCCGCGACCGGCCCGAGCTTGAGGAACCGCTGGTCCACACGGTGAACCGTCTTGCGCCGGACCTTGTGGCGGTTTCGGGTGATTTCACCCAGCGCGCGCGGGTCGGGCAGTTCCGGCAGGCCGAGGCCTTCCTGGCCAAGCTCGTGCCGCCGACGCTTTGCGTGCCGGGAAACCACGACACCCCGCTCGACAACGTTTTCGCCCGATTTCTGCGGCCATTTCACCGCTACAAGCGCCATATTCACCGCGAACTCGAGCCGACGCTCGAAACCGACGAGGCCGTCATCACCGGTGTGAACACCGTGAACCGCTTTTCCTGGCAGAGGGGCCGGCTGTCGCGCCACACGATCAAGGAGATCTCGCGCGCGTTCAGTTCGGCAGGCGAGCGTCTGCGGGTCGTGGTGCTGCATCACCCGCTGGAGCACGGTCCGGATGTCGAGAAACGGCTGATGCGGGGAGCCCACAAGGCGCTGGTGGCACTGAACGAGGCCGGCGCGGACGTCGTGCTGTCGGGCCATCTGCACAACACGGTGACGCGGCCCTTCGCGGTCGCGCCCGGCTGCCTGTTCGTGCAGGCGGGTACGGGCCTGTCGAACCGCCTGCGGGGTGAGGACAACACCTTCAACTTGCTGACGGCCAACCGGGACAAGATCGTGATCGACACCTATTCGGCCGGTCAGGATGCGGTTTTCGAGGTTCTGGGCCGGGTCACCTTCCAGCGGGACAAGAGTGACGCCTGGGCCGAGGCGTGATCAGCCCGGGCCCAGGGTGTTGCACTTCATGTCCCGCGCCGTGAGCCGCTGACAGGCGAGCGCGGCGCGGTCCTGCGTCATGCCGACGAAGTTCGCCTCCCATCCCTTGGGGCTGCGCACGACCTTGCGCAGGGCATCGTCGAGGGTGCCGATCTCGGTCAATGCAGTCTTGAGAAGCACCTGTTCCGCATCGTAGCGGCTGCCGAAACGGCCGACATTGATGCCGTAATGCCGCCCTCCGCTCGAAGACATGCGTGTCACCACCTCGCCGCCTTGCGGATGTCCTGTTGGCTCGGGCGCGATCTCGGCCGAGGCCAGGGCAACAGTCGGGGCGCGAGGTTCGGGCGCGACGGCCGGCGTGGCCTGCGGTGCTTCGGCCAGCTCTCCCAGCGCTTCGGGCAGCGCCTCCTGGACCGCCTGCGCCACGAGTTCGGGCGCCAGCGGCGCGACGCGCGAGGGCCTGAGCGCCGGCCGCAGGGAACTTGCGACGGCCACCGAGCCCACGCCCGTGGACGTTCCGTATTTCGGCGGCGACGGCGGCACGACGGCCACGCGCGAAGGCGCGCGCGAGAAGCCGAGGTCGAGCAGTTCGGCCACCTTTGCGTTGCGGGCGGCCGTCGATGTGCCGCCGAACACGGTAGCGATGATCCGCTCTCCGCCGCGCTCGGCCGAGGCGACGAGATTGAAGCCTGCGGCGTTCGTGAACCCGGTCTTGATCCCGTCGGCGCCTTGGTAGGCGGCCAGGAAGCGGCGGTTCGTGTTGTTGACGACCTTCAGCCCCGCGTCGGTGCTCTGCCGGGAGAAGAGGTTGTAGTACTGCGGAAAGTCGTAGAACAGGTGCCGCCCCAGCGTCGTCATGTCCCGCGCAGTCGAGAGGTGGCCGGACGCGGTGAGGCCGTGGGCGTTCTTGAAGGTCGACTGCGTCATGCCGAGCGCCTTGGCCGTGCGGTCCATCCGCTTGGTAAAGTTGGCCTCGGAGCCCGAAATCGCCTCGCCCAGTGCGGTCGCGGCGTCGTTCGCCGATTTCACCGCCGCGGCACGGATCAGGTAGCGCAGGGCGATCTTCTGCCCGGCGCGAAGCCCCAGCTTGGAGGGCGGTTCGGCCGCCGCGTTCTGCGAAATCGTGACCTGGGTATCGAGAGTGATCTCGCCGTTCTGGACCGCCTCGAACACGATATAGAGCGTGAGCATCTTGGTCAGCGACGCAGGGTGGAGCCGCGCGTCGGCGTTGCGTTCGTGAAGGACCTGCCCGGACCGCGCGTCGATCACCATTGCCGCATAGGGCGCCGCGACCACGGGAGTGGCGAACAGGATCACAAAGGATAGGAGGACCCCCAACGGGGTCGTTAGCCGTCGGATTGCCACGGGTTTCTGCCTCGAATCTGCCTCTACGGCCGGCGTTCTTATCTGGGCCGGTCCGTTACCAAAGTGATACTAGCACGAAGATTTGGGTCGGAAAACTGTGCGATGACGGCGTGTTAGGCGAATTCTTCAGGCCAGACCACATCTGGATGCAGTCCTGTGGAGAACCGCAACATCGTGACGTTCGCCCCGAAATCGCCTCAATTAAGAGTTGCAATAAGGTCAGCCAGGCCACCCAAGTGCGGGAGTTCGTGGAACCGCGGTTCGGCCCGCGGCGGCTCGGCCGCTTCGAGCGCCCATTCAACACCGTGCGGCACAAAGACCCCGTGGCCGCCGGCCGCGATCATCGGCAGGACGTCGGATTTCATCGAGTTGCCGGCCATCAGCCCACGCTCAACCCCGTTGCCGTGGCTGTCGAAGATCCGAGCATAGGCGCCCGGCGTCTTGTCCGAGACGATCTCGATCGCATCGAAGAGCTCCCCGAGCCCCGATTGCGCCAGCTTGCGTTCCTGGTCGAGAAGATCGCCTTTGGTCACCAGGATGATGCGGTAGTCCGGCGCCAGCGCCTCGATCGCCTCGCGCGCGTGTGGCAACAGTTCGATCGGATGCTCCAGCATCTCCTGGCCCGCCTCCACGATGCCGCGAATTACATGCCCCGGCACCCGGTCGCCCGTGACGTCGAGAGCGGTTTCGATCATCGACAGCACGAATCCCTTGATCCCGAACCCGTAGCGGCCAAGGTTGCGTCGTTCGGCCGCGAGCAGGCGATCGGCGAGGTGGTCGGGCGCGGTATGATCGGCTAGAAGCGCCGAGAATCGCGCCTCCGTCATGCGAAAGAAGCGCTCGTTGTGCCAGAGCGTGTCGTCGGCATCGAAGCCGATCGTCGTGATGCGGGGCATCGTTCCTCTTTTCTGTTGCCGCGCCGTACTTATATTGCGGAGCCGGACCTCACGAGTAACCGCAATGGGCCAGACGTGACCAGATATCCCTCTATCCTGATGGCGAACCGCCCCGGCGACGACGACGGCGACTCGCATGTCGTGCTCGAGACGAAGCCCAAGACCAAGCGTCCGCCGCTCTACAAGGTGATGATCCTGAACGACGACTACACACCGATGGAGTTCGTCGTTCATGTGCTCGAGCGCTTCTTCGGCCTCAGCCATGCGCAGGCGTTCGAGATTATGCTGACCGTGCACAAGAAGGGGCTCGCCGTGGTCGGCGTGTTCTCTTTCGAGGTGGCTGAGACCAAGGTGACGCAGGTCATGGACTTCGCACGCCGGCATCAGCATCCGCTGCAATGTACCATGGAAAAGGAATAGGCGGCTGCTTTACGACCGTCTGAGCCGTGCCGCGGACGAGGGGCTGCTGACGCCGCCCGTCCTTCTGGTCTGTCCCCCCGACGGGGCCGATGTGTCTGAGCTGCCCGGTCCGGTGGCGGTCTATCACGAGAGCCAGCCCGAACATGACCGCTTCGCCCGCGTGGCCGAGATGCGCGACAGCATCGAGGGTCCCGCCGGGTGCGTCGTGGTCAGCCTGCCGCGTGCGCGCGAGGCGGGACGCGACCTGGTGGCCCGAGCGGCGGAGCTGGGCGTGCCGATCCTGATCGACGGCCAGAAGACCGACGGCATCGATTCGATGCTGAAGGCCGTGCGGGCGAGGGGGCAGGTGGGCGCCGTCCTGTCAAAGGCGCATGGCAAGCTGTTCATGGTCGAAGGCGGAGACTTCGCAGACTGGAAAGCCGCGCCGCGAGAGAATGCAGACGGCTTTCTGACCCCACCCGGAGGTTTTTCGGCCGACGGGTTGGATGCCGGCTCTCGCCTGCTGATCGAGGCGCTGCCGCCGCTGTCGGGCCACGTGGCCGACCTGGGCGCGGGGTGGGGCGCGCTGTCGGCTGCGGTCCTGCGTAGCGAGGCAGTCACCATCTGCGATCTGGTCGAGGCCGACCGCCCGTCACTCGACTGCGCGCGCGTGAACGTGCCCGACCCGAGGGCGCGATTCCACTGGGCCGACGCGACGGCGTGGACCCTCGGCGGGTCGGTCGATCACGTCGTGACGAACCCGCCGTTCCACAAAGGCCGCGCCGGCGACCCTGGGATCGGGCGTGCCTTCCTTACCACGGCCGCGCGCATCCTGGCGCCGCGAGGCACGCTCTGGATGGTCGCCAACCGCCACCTTCCTTACGAATCCCATCTCGAGACACTGTTCGGCGAGGTCGCCGAGCTTCCGGGCTCTTCGGCCTTCAAGCTTTTCCGCACCGCGCGCCCGCGCAGGCCCCGCTGAGGTTATCCCATGACTCTATCGATCCAGGGCAAGACGGCCATCGTCACGGGCGCTGCAAATGGAGTCGGTCTGGCCGTCGCGCGCCTCTTCATCGACAAGGGCGCGAACGTGATGATGACCGACCTCGACGAAGAGACGCTCAAGAACGAGGTCGGCGAGATGGACGACGACGGCGGCGCCGCCCGCTGGTTCGCTGGCGATCTGCGCGAAAAGCTGACGATCCAGAACCTGCTGTCGGCCACGCACGACGCCTTCGACCGGGTCGATATCCTGGTGAACGCGTCGCGCCAGATGGAAACCAGCGATCCGCTCGATCCCGAAGATACGATGCTGGAAACGCTGCTGAAGCAGAACCTGATGACGGCCCTGCGCCTGTCGCAGGCGGTCGCCGGGCGCATGATCCGCCAAGCCGAGGACGAGGGGCGGACGGGCGAGCCCTTGGGCTCCATCATCAACCTGTCCTCGATTGCCGCGCGTCGGACGCAGCCCGATCTTCTGGCCTATTCGATCTCGACCGCGGCGCTGGATCAGGCGACGCGCAATCTTGCCGTGGCGCTTGCGCCGCATCGGATCAGAGTCAACGCGATCGCCTTTGGATCGGTCATGTCGGCCTCGCTGAAAGGCGCCATCAAGCGCGATTCCGACATTCGCCAAGAGATCATCGGTGCGACGCCGCTCCACCGCATCGCCTCGGCTGCCGAAGTGGCCGAAGCGGTCCAGTTCCTGGCCTCGGACGGCGCCGGTTTCGTTACCGGGGAAATCCTGACGGTGGATGGCGGTCGCTCCCTTCTCGACACGGTTGATACGCCGGCCCACTAATCTTCAACTTCCATTAGTTTCTTTTACCTAACGCTCGTTCTGCAACGAACGAAGGATGGGTGTCCCGTGCTGAACGATTTTTTCCGCAAGCCTCGTGAGACGGGGCTCGCCCAAGCTATGCTGAACCAGATTCGGCAGAACTACCTGGTGCTGCGTCTCGATCTGTCCGGCAAGATCCTGGAGGCGAATAAGATCGCGGCAGGTGCGGTCGGGCTGAGCCAAGACGAGATGGTGGGCAAGGATTATACGCAGTTCATCCGTCCCAAGGACAACGACGCCCAGGAATTCCAGAAAATCCGTGAGGAAATTCGCGCCGGTCGCTCGGTGCAGAAGATCGACCCCCGTCTGGACAAGGCGGGAGCAGAGGTCTGGTTCGACGAAACCTATTCTCCGCTCGATACCTCCGAGGGCACGCGCGAGATCCTGATCGTCGCGCGTGAGATCACGTCGGTGCACCTGCGCCGCCGCGACAACCGAAGCAAGGTGGATGCGATCCGCCGCTCGATGGGCGTGATCGAGTTCGACCTGCAGGGCAACATCCTCGACGCGAACGACCTTTTCCTGAAGGCTGTCGGCTATTCGCTGGACGAGATCCGGGGCAGGCACCACCGGATCTTCATGCGCCCTGAGGAAGTGGCCAAGCCGGAATATGAAGAGTTCTGGAGGAAGCTGGCATCGGGGTCCTCCAGCACCGGACGCGTGGAGCGGATGGACAAGACCGGCGAGCCGGTCTGGCTTCGCGCGACCTACCAGACATTGTACGACCCCGAAGGTCGGCCGTTCAAGGTGATCAAGTACGCCTTCGACATCACCGTCGATGCCAACATGCAGGCGGATGCCACCCACCAGATCGAAGCGATCCAGAAGGTCCAGGCGGTGATCGAGTTCAGTTCCGGCGGCACGGTCCTTCGGGCGAACGACATTTTCTGCGACGTCATGGGGTACGGGGAAGGCGAGATCAGGGGAAAGCACCACCGGATGTTCGTTGAGGACTCCTACGCGAACTCGTCCGAGTACCGGGATTTCTGGGCGAGGCTGCGCGAAGGCCATGAGCAGGACGGCCGCTTTGTGCGGCTCGGCAAGAATGGCAAGAAAGTCTACATCCGGGCAAGCTACTCGCCGATCCGCGACGCCTCTGGTCGAGTCTGCAAGATCGTGAAGTTCGCGATCGACACGACGAGCTTCGAGGAAGCGACGGGCATGCTCAGCGAAGCGTTGGGCCAGCTAGCATCGGGCAACCTGTCGTTCCGCATCGACGCCAATCTGGGCGAGTTCGACAGCATCCGAACATCCTTCAACGGAGCCCTGGAGCGACTGACCACGGTCGTGCAGTCCGCGAACGAAGTGTCGTTGCAACTTAACCGCGAGGCTGACGCCGTCGCCGAAGCAACCGACAACCTTGCGCGTCGGACGGAACGGCAGGCGGCCACTCTCGAGGAAAGCGCCGCATCCCTCGATGATCTGACATCGGTGGTCCACGCCGCAAACAAGAGCGCGTCCGAAGCCCGCAGCCTCGCCGAAAGCGCGCGGGCCGACACGGACCACTCGAACGAGGTCGTTCAGAACGCGATGTCCGCGATGGCTGACATCGCTGAATTCTCCCGCAAGATTTCTTCGATCACCAGCTTGATCGACGATATTTCGTTCCAGACGAACCTCCTGGCACTCAACGCGGGCGTCGAGGCTGCCAGAGCCGGCGACGCCGGCAAGGGGTTCGCGGTCGTCGCATCCGAAGTCCGTGCCCTCGCACAAAGGTCCTCCGAGGCGGCGAAGGAGATTGCGACCCTGATTTCTTCTTCGACCCAGCAGGTGGACCGGGGCGTGAACCTTGTGAACCAAGCGGGAGGCTCGCTGTCGACGATCCGCGGAAAGGTTCAGGAAATCCACGCCGGAGTGGAAAAGATCTCGAGTATGACGGAAGAGCAGTCTCAGGGGATCTCGGGGCTGAACGTCGCGATCGGGGATCTTGACCGCGTCACGCAGCAGAACGCCGCGATGGCCGAAGAGACGAATGCCGCGATCCAGACCCTCGGACAGGGCATCTCGCAAATGCGCAGCGAGTTCGACTTCTTCCGCACGGAACCGGCAGGCCACCAGCCGCGACTGCGCTCTGTGAGCTGACGCTTTTCCCCTCCATACTGACCTGTTAGGTCGGCGCCATGATTGAAGAGAATTTCGACCTACGAAAAGCCCGCGCGGCCCAATGGTTTCGAGAGCTTCGCGACGAGATCGTCGCGGCTTTCGAGGCCTTGGAGCAGACCCACGACTCCGGCCCCTTCAGCGAGTACCCGCCAGCCGCCTTCGAGGTGACCAAGACGAGCCGGCGCTCGGACGACGGCTCAGATGCGGGCGGCGGCCTGATGAGCGTGTTGCGTGGTGGGCGCGTGTTCGAGAAGGTCGGCGTCAACGTCTCGGAGGTCTACGGCACGCTGGGAGAGCGGGCGCAGGCAGCCATGGCTGCCCGCAAGGGCGTCCCGGAGATGAAGAAAGATCCGCGCTTCTGGGCGAGTGGCATCAGCCTGGTTGCGCACATGCGCAACCCGAAGGTTCCCGCCGTCCACATGAACACCCGAATGTTCTGGACACCTCACGCCTGGTGGTTCGGGGGTGGAGCGGACCTTAATCCCGCGCTGCCTTTCGATGAAGATACAGCTCATTTCCACCGGACGCTCCAAGCGCATCTCGATCCGCATGGTGCGGATGAATATCCCCGGCTGAAAGCTTGGGCCGATGAGTATTTTTTTATCCCACACCGCAATCGTGCCCGGGGGGTGGGCGGCGTCTTCATGGATGACCAATGCTCGGGTGATTGGGAGGCGGATTTCGAGCTGACTCGCGACATCGGGCGGGCATTTCTGCCCGCTTTCCTGCCACTGGTCGAAGCGCGCCGGACGGAAGCTTTCGATGAGGCCGACCGGGAGACGCAGCTGATCCATCGCGGGCTCTATGCCGAGTACAACCTCGTCTATGATCGCGGGACCAAATTCGGGCTCGAGACCGGGCATGATGCCAATGCGGTGCTGATGAGCCTGCCGCCTCTGGCGAAGTGGCCCTGACCGCGTCTATCGCCAGAGCGGATGGACAATGGCGATCGGTCGCCTAACCTCGGCTGCATGGAAAGCGATCCCTTCCTCGGCCATCGGGTCTTTGTTTACGGCACGCTGCGCCGCGGCTTCGTGAACAACGAGGCCACGCTTGCGTTCCGCAACGGCGCGACCTTTCTTGCCGAAGGTCGCGTGCCCGGTGCGATGTATTCCGTGGGTTGGTATCCTGCGCTGATCGAGGGGCGACCGGGCGATGTTCACGGCGAAATCTGGGAGTTAGCGACTCCGGGCATGATGCACGTGCTCGACGAGTACGAAGGCCTCTTCGACGATGGTCCCCCCGAATATCGGCGTGAGGTCCGCTCCGTGGCGACGGATCAGGGGCCGATCGAGGCGTGGGTCTATGTCTACGCGCACGAGGTAGATGAACAGCAGCTTATCGCTTCCGGCGACTGGGCCGATGCGTTCAATACCGCCTGAGCGCGAAGGTCAGCCGACGCAGCGATATAGCGACAGGAGCGGCACGTTGTCCGAGAACTGCACCGAGTAGCTGCCGACGATCACAGTTGTGCCGCGGTCGGTCCAGGACCACATGCCCTGGCCGCGGCCGGGAATTTCGGCCGTGCAGGCTTCGGTCAAATAGATCGTCTCGTTGCCAGTCGTGAGGCGGCTGGCGGAATGACCAGCGCTTTCGGCATAGACGACGCCCGAATCGGAGACGAGCGCCCGCTCTGCCAGGGTCGGGGTCGCGCAGAGCGCGGCCGCGGCGAACGCCAGGGTGCGAATGGCCTGCATATGAACTGCTCCTTTTCTTGTTGCTGACGAGTACAGCGCAGCACCGGCGATTCGGTAAACTTGTATACGGGGGAAGACCGGATTCCGTGGCGGAGCGTCACCGTTCCATCACATGGTGGCCTCTGCAGGGTCCAGTTCTAGCCATGAGCCCGGCGCAAGGTTGCCAAGCTCGTACGGTCCGACGGACCAGCGCACCAGGCGCAGGCAGGGCAGACCGACATGGGCGGTCATGCGCCGGACCTGGCGATTGCGCCCCTCGCGGATCGTCAGGCTGAGCCAGGCGTCGGTCACCGACTTGCGCTCGCGGACCGGCGGATCGCGGGGCCAGAGCTTGGGCGGGGCGATCAGCTCTGCCGTGGCAGGCAGGGTGGGGCCGTCCTTCAGCTCGACCCCCTCGCAGAGGGCCTTCAGGTGCTCGGGCTCGGGCGTGCCTTCCACCTGGACGAGGTAGGTCTTGGGCATCTTGTGACGGGGATCGGTCAGGCGGGCCTGGAGCTTTCCGTCATTCGTCAGCAGCAGCAGCCCCTCGCTGTCGCGGTCGAGGCGACCGGCGGGATAGAGGCCGGGCAGGTCAAGATGTCGCGCCAGACCCGGCCAGCGGCCGTCGTCGGTGAATTGCGACAGCACGTTCATCGGCTTGTTGAACGCGATCAGCCGGGTGCGACCGGTCTGCTTCGCATGGGGTTTTGGGCGGGAGCGGGCCATGATCGACTGCCGGTCTGCTGAAAAGGTCAGGGGCCCGTTTCGGCCAAGAGCGCCCGTCGTGCAACCGTCGGGGCGGTGGCTTAGCTGGCCACCCACCACACCACGAAGGCCACCAGAAGCGCGACGGCGAGCGCCGCCATCGCCACCATGCCGCTGGCGCGGCGGTCGCGGCTGGCGGGAGGAGGTGCCGCGGGGGGAACGCCCGAGGCCGAGCCCTCGGCCGATGCGGCGCGCAGCGGCACGCTTGCCGGCGTGCCGCGCTCGAGCCGGTAGGACCCGAGGTGGCGCAGCGGCTCTTGCGGGCGGAACGACTGACCGACCGCGCGCGGGCGCAGGATAAGGACCGGCCCCTTCACCGCCATGAGCCTACCGGCATCGGGCTCGATACTTTCCTTGGTGATGCCCTCGCCCTCGACGAGGTAGTTCGGCAGCCCGAGATCGCCGAGCGAACGGCTGTCGAGCGCGACGGCCCGTTCCGGATCGGCGCTGACACCGCCGAGCGCGCGGCTGAGCGCAGCGCCGTCGCCGGCAAGCTCCACCGTCTCTTGCATGGACAGGTCCACGGCGAACACGTGGATCGTTTCGGGGTCTGTGATAATCTCCGGCATCCGGCCCTCCGCTTTGAAAGCGCAACGTGGTGGGCGCCCGTGAGGTTCATCGGAATGCGCGGGCGACAGCTTGAGAGGGGTGTTGGATGGTTCGGACGATTGCAGTGGTGGTGGTTCCGTCTCTCATGCCGATAGCGACCGCCGCGGGCTGCGATGGGCAGAACCAGGCCGAGATCAACTTCTGCGCCAGAGAGCGGTGGAGAACCGTGGACACCGGGTTCAACCGGCTATGGCGCTTGGTCAAGCCGATGGCCGGCACACGGAGCAGGGCAGCCACCTTCTGCGTGAGCAGTGCGCGTGGCTGCGCCACCGCGACGCCACCTGCGATCTCGAACTGTCGGGCGGCGGATAGGCCGCCTGGGTGTTGTACTGGTTCTGCATGGAAGATCTGACGACCGCCCGAAACCACGAGCTGCGGGCGCGCTTGCGCTAGACGCGGGTGCGCCGGTTCCGCGCCAGCAGGTCCATCGCGGCCATGCGCACGGCCACGCCCATTTCGACCTGTTCCTGGATGACCGAGCGGTTGATGTCGTCGGCGATGGTCCCGTCGATTTCGACCCCGCGGTTCATCGGGCCGGGATGCATGACGATGGCGTCCGGCTTCGCGTGGCCGAGCTTCTCGGCATCGAGTCCGTAGCGGTGGTAGTATTCTCGTTCGGACGGGATGAAGCCGCCATCCATCCGCTCGCGCTGGAGACGCAGCATCATCACCACGTCGGCATCGGCAAGACCCGCTTTCATGTCGTGATGCACCTCGACGCCCCAATCCGCCGCGCCCGCGGGGATCAGCGTGGGCGGCCCGACGAGGCGGATGCGGCTTTCCATCTTGCCCAGCAGCCAGATGTTCGACCTTGCGACGCGGGAATGGGCGATGTCGCCGCAAATCGCCACCGTCAGGCGGTGAAGCCGTCCCTTGGCGCGCCGGATCGTCAGGGCGTCAAGAAGCGCCTGTGTCGGATGCTCGTGCCGCCCGTCGCCCGCGTTCAGAACCGCAGCGTTCACCTTCTGCGCCAAGAGGTCCACCGCGCCGGAATGGGGGTGTCGCACGACCAGAAGGTCCGGGTGCATGGCGTTCAGAGTCAGCGCCGTGTCGATCAGAGTCTCGCCCTTTTTGATCGAGGACGCCTGCATCGCCATGTTCATCACGTCCGCACCCAGCCGCTGGCCCGCGATTTCGAAGCTGGCCAGCGTGCGGGTGGAGTTCTCGAAGAACATGTTGATCTGGGTGAGGCCCTTCAGCGCCTGCGCGTGCTTTTCGGCGCCGCGGTTGAGATCCACGTAGGTCTCGGCCAGGTCGAGGATCGTCGTGATCTCGTCGGGGGCGAGGGGCTCGATCCCCAGAAGGTGGTCCTGCCGGAAGGCCATGCGCGCTCCTGTCGTTCGGGCGCGGTATGGAAAGGTGCGGGCGATCCGTCAAGCGTGGTTCGCGCTCACGAGATCTTCAGGGTGGGGGCGTGGGTTCCGCGCGGGTTTCTGCTAGGACGCGGGGAAGCTCAACCGGAGGTTTGCAATGTTGCGCGTCGTTCTCTTGTCGATCCTGATGGCTCTGCCCGCCGCTGCGCAGGACCGCGTGGGGGTGGAGCAGCAATTCCGCGCATGGCTGGACCAGACTGTCTGGCCCCGTGCGTCGCGCGAGGGGGTCTCTCGCGGCACGTTCGATGCGGCCTTCGATGGCGTCACCTTGCAATGGGAGCTTCCCGACCTGCGCCCGCCTGGCTTCCCGCCGCCCGCCGAGACGCGCCAGACCCAGGCCGAGTTCGGCCAACCCGGCAAGTACTTCAACCGCGGCTCGATCGACGGGGCGACCAGCATCGGGCGGCAGATGGCGCGCACCCACGCGAGCGCGCTTGCGGCGGTCGAGCGGGCGACGGGCGTGCCCGGCCACATCATCCTCGCGATCTGGGGCCGCGAAAGCGGCTACGGGCGCGTGGACATCCCGCATAACGCGTTCCGGGTCCTTGGCACCAAGGGCTTCATGAGCACGCGGGCTGACTACTTCACCGACGAGCTGGTGGCGCTTCTGCAGATCGCCGAGGCAGGTCATGCCCCGGAAGCCGCCATGCGCTCAAGCTGGGCCGGTGCGCTGGGTCAGCCGCAATTCATGCCGTCGAGCTTCCTCAACTACGCGGCCGACGGGAGCGGGGACGGGCGCGCGGACATCTGGCGGTCCGAGGCCGACACGATCGCGTCGATCGGAACGTATCTCGCGCGGCATGGCTGGCAGCCCGGCCGCGACTGGGGCTTCGAGGTCGCGGTGCCGGAAAACGTCTCGTGCACCTTGGAAGGGCCCGATCAGGGGCGCCCGATCGCCGACTGGGCCGCGATGGGCATCAAGCGCGTGGGCGGCAAGTCCTTCCCCGCGCACGAACTGCGAGGCGAGGGCTACCTGCTGATGCCGGCCGGGCGCAACGGGCCCGCCTTCATCGTGACGCCGAATTTCTACGTCCTGAAGGACTACAACATGAGCGACCTCTACGCCCTGTTCGTCGGCCATGTGGGAGATCGGATCGCCTATGGAGTCGGCGACTTTCAGGGCGACTGGCAGGCGGTCGGCGGGCTGATGCGCTCGGACGTGGCGGAGATGCAGCGTGCGTTGCAGGCGCAGGGGCACGATGTCGGTGGGGCGGACGGGCTGGCGGGGTTCAAGACGCGCCGCTCCATCGGCCTGTGGCAGGAGGCGAACGGACGCCCCGCGACCTGCTTCCCGGAGCCTGAGATGCGGGCGGCCCTTCGCTAGGCCTCAAACAGGTTGCGGATGCAGGCGCAGCAATCTAACGGTTACGCATAGCGATACGACACAAAGTTGCGAGGCCGCGCCAGATGTCCTTCAGGGTCCAACCCACGCCCCCCGCCCGCCCGAACCGTTGCCAGCTGTTCGGGCCGGGCTCGCGCCCATCGATCTTCGCGAAGATGGCGGCCAGCGAGGCGGACGTCATCAACCTCGACCTCGAGGACTCGGTCGGCCCCGACGACAAAGCCGAGGCGCGCAAGAACATCGTGCAGGCCATCGGGGACGTGGACTGGGGGGACAAGCACCTGAGCGTGCGGATCAACGGGCTCGACACGCCCTACTGGTATCGCGACGTGGTCGACCTGCTGGAAAACGCCAGCGACCGGATCGACCAGATCATGATCCCCAAGGTCGGCAACGCGGCCGATCTCTATGCCGTTGATGCGCTCGTGACCTCCATCGAAAGCGCCAAGGGCCGGACGAAGCCGATCGCCTTCGAGGTCATCATCGAGACGGCAGCCGGCCTGTCGAACGTGAACCAGATCGCTGCCGCCACGCCCCGCCTTCAGGCGATGAGCCTCGGCGCCGCCGACTACGCCGCCTCGATGGGCATGGCGACGACGGGAATCGGCGGCACGCAGGAGAACTATTACATGGTCCACGAGGGGCAGAAGTTCTGGGGCGATCCGTGGCACTGGGTCCAGACCGCCATCGTCGCCGCCTGTCGGACGCATGGCGTGCTGCCCGTGGATGGTCCGTTCGGCGATTTCAGCGATGACGAAGGATTCCGCGCGCAGGCGCTCCGGTCGGCCACGCTTGGAATGGTCGGTAAATGGGCGATCCACCCCAAGCAGGTCTCGCTGGCGAACGAGGTCTTCACCCCCTCGGACGAGGCCGTGACCGAAGCCCGCGAGATCCTTGCCGCGATGGAGGAGGCCAAGCACACCGGGCAGGGAGCTGCGGTCTACAAGGGACGGCTGGTCGATCTGGCCTCGGTCCGGCAGGCCGAGGTCATCGTTACGCAGTCCGACATGATCGCGGCACGCCAGTAGTTCCGCCCATACGTTGAATCCGCCGCGCGACCCGGCTAGATGCCGGGGCGACAGGCATGGAGCGTGCGGATGACCCAGTATCTCGATTTCGAGAAACCCCTGGCCGATCTGGAAGGCAAGGCAGAGGAACTGCGCGCCCTTGCCGAATCCGACAAGGACGTCACAGATCAGGCCAAGGCGCTCGACCAGAAGGCCAAGGCGCGGCTGGAGCAGCTTTATACCGGGCTGACCCCGTGGCAGAAGTGCCAGGTCGCCCGCCACCCCGAGCGTCCCCACTGCCGCGACTACATCCGCGAACTGTTTACCGAATACACGCCACTCGCCGGCGACCGGAACTTCGCCGACGACCACGCGGTGCTGGGCGGTCTTGCGCGGCTGGAGGGGCGGCCGGTCATGGTGATCGGCCACGAGAAGGGCCACGACACGAAGTCCCGGCTCGAGCATAATTTCGGCATGGCCCGCCCCGAAGGCTACCGCAAGGCGATCCGCCTGATGGAGATGGCCGACCGCTTCGGCCTGCCGGTCGTGACGCTGATCGATACGCCGGGCGCCTATCCCGGTAAGGGCGCCGAGGAACGCGGCCAGTCCGAAGCCATCGCGCGGTCGACCCAGACCTGCCTGCGTCTTGGCGTGCCGCTGGTGTCGGTGGTGATCGGCGAGGGCGGCTCGGGAGGTGCTGTGGCCTTTGCAACGGCCAATCGGATCGCGATGCTGGAACACTCGATCTACTCGGTAATCTCGCCCGAGGGCTGCGCGTCGATCCTGTGGAAGGACGCCGAGAAGATGCGCGAAGCCGCCGAGGCGCTGCGCCTGACCGCGCAGGATCTGAAGAAGCTGGGCGTGATCGACCGCATTATCGCCGAACCCGTGGGTGGCGCACAGCGCGCCCGCACCGAGGCGATCCTTGCGGTGGGTCGCGCCATGCAGGAGATGCTGACCGACATGGACGGCCATGACGCCGAACGCGTGCGGGCCGACCGCCGCGCGAAATTCGTCGCCATGGGCGCAAAGGGCCTGACCGGGTGACGCCCGCCCCCGCGCTGCAACGCAGTCGCGGGCATGGCCGCATCGTCGTCGGCCCGCGTGGCCTGAGTGGCCTGCGGCAGGAGGGGGCGGCGCGGATCGGCCTGCCGCGCGGACCCGGCGCCGTTCAGGCCGTGCTTGTGAACACCTCGGGCGGCATGACCTCGGGCGACCGGATGCTGTGGGAGGCCGAGGCCGGCGCCGATCTGACCCTCACCACCCAGGCCTGCGAGCGCATCTACCGCTGCGACGACGACGCGGCCAAGACGACGGTGCGCCTGACCGCCGGCCCCGGCGCCCGTCTGGCCTGGCTTCCGCAAGAGACGCTGCTGTTCGAAGGCGCGCGCTATCGCCGCCGGATCGACGCCGAACTCGCCCCCGATGCAGAACTTCTGGTGGTCGAGCCGCTGCTGTTTGGCCGCCTCGCCATGGGAGAGACCGTGCGTCGTGCCGATCTGCGGGACGACTGGCGCCTGTCGCGCGGCGGTCGCCTGATCCACGCCGAGGCGCTGAGGCTGGCGACCGACGACCTGCCCTACGAACTCGCCGGGGTCGCCGGAGGGGCTTGCGCCCTTGCGACGGTGGTTTTCATTTCCGCCCGTTCCGAAGGCATGTTGCCGAATGTGCGCCGCATTATCGGGCAGTCGGGCGGAGCCTCGGTAATGGGCGAGCGGCTGGTCTGTCGGCTGATGGCGCCTGACGGCTACGAGTTGCGCAAGCGCCTCGTGCCGCTCGTCGCCCTGCTCGCCGGCGACGTGCCGCGCCTCTGGAGGCTTTGAGGAAGACACATGAACCTGACCCCGCGCGAGAAGGACAAGCTGCTGATCTCGATGGCCGCGATGGTGGCGCGGCGGCGGCTGGAGCGGGGGGTCAAGCTGAACCACCCCGAGGCCGTGGCGCTGATCACCGATTTCGTCGTCGAAGGGGCGCGGGACGGCCGGTCCGTCGCCGACCTGATGGAGATCGGCGCGACCGTGCTGACCCGCGATCAGGTCATGGAGGGCATCGCCGAGATGATCCACGACGTCCAGGTCGAGGCCACGTTTCCCGACGGCACCAAGCTCGTCACCGTTCACCAACCGATCCGCTAGAGGAATCCCGATGCGCGCCTTCGCCGTCCTGATGCTGTCCGCCCTTCCCGCCGCCGCCCATGAAGGCGCGCACCTGCACCCCCACGGCTCCGGCTCGTGGCTGATCGTCGTCGTGGCCCTCGGACTCGTCGCCGCCGTGGGCTTGGCGGGCCGCCGCGTCCTGACCCGCCGGTCAAGGGACGAGGAATGATCCCCGGCGAGGTCATTCCCGCCGAGGGCACGCTCGCCCTGAACGAAGGGCGCGAGACCCTGACGCTGAAGGTCGCGAACACCGGCGACCGTCCTGTGCAGGTCGGCAGCCACTACCACTTCGCCGAATCCAATCCGGCACTGGACTTCGACCGCACCGCGGCGCGGGGCATGCGCCTGGACATCGCGGCCGGCACCGCCGTGCGGTTCGAGCCTGGACAGGCCCGCGACGTGACGCTGGTGCCATATGCCGGCGATCGTCGCGTCTTCGGCTTCCGCCAGGACGTGATGGGAGACCTCTGACATGGCCGAGATCAGCCGCGCTGACTATGCCGCGATGTATGGCCCCACCACCGGCGACCGGGTGCGGCTGGCCGACACGGACCTCGTGATCGAGGTCGAGCGTGACCTGACGACCTACGGCGAAGAGGTGAAGTTCGGCGGCGGCAAGGTGATCCGCGACGGAATGGGCCAATCTCAGGCCAGCCGCGCCGAGGGCGCGGTGGACACCGTCATCACCAACGCGCTGATCGTGGACCATACCGGCATCTACAAGGCCGATGTGGGCCTTCGGGACGGCCGCATCGCCGCCGTCGGCAAGGCCGGCAACCCCGACACACAGCCGAATGTCGACATCATCATCGGCCCCGGCACCGAGGCCATCGCCGCCGAGGGTCGCATCCTGACCGCCGGCGGCTTCGACAGCCACATCCACTTCATCTGCCCCCAGCAGATCGAAGAGGCGCTGATGTCGGGCGTCACCACCATGCTCGGCGGTGGCACCGGGCCCGCCCATGGCACTCTGGCCACGACCTGCACGCCCGGGCCGTGGCACTTGGGCCGCATGATCCAGAGCTTCGACGCCTTCCCGATGAACATCGGCCTGTCAGGCAAGGGCAACGCCTCGCGCCCCGCAGCCTTGGTCGAGATGGTCGAAGGCGGCGCCTGCGCCCTGAAACTGCATGAGGATTGGGGCACCACCCCCGCCGCCATCGACTGCTGCCTGAGCGTCGCCGACGACATGGACGTGCAGGTGATGATCCACACCGACACGCTGAACGAGAGCGGCTTCGTCGAATCCACCATTGACGCCGTCGCCGGCCGCACCATCCACGCCTTCCACACCGAGGGCGCGGGCGGCGGCCATGCGCCCGACATCATCAAGGTCGCGGGCTTGCCGAACTTTCTGCCGTCCTCCACCAACCCGACGCGGCCCTACACCGGCAACACCATCGCCGAGCATCTGGACATGCTGATGGTGTGCCACCACCTCGACCCGTCGATCCCCGAGGATATCGCCTTCGCGGAGTCGCGCATCCGCAAGGAGACCATCGCGGCCGAGGATATCCTGCACGACATGGGCGCGTTCTCGATCATCGCGTCGGACAGCCAGGCGATGGGGCGGGTGGGCGAGGTGCTGATCCGCACCTGGCAGACCGCCGACAAGATGAAGCGCCAGCGCGGGCGGCTGGCCGACGAGACGGGAGAGAACGACAACCTGCGCGTCCGCCGTTACATCGCCAAGTACACGATCAATCCGGCGATCGTGCACGGCATGTCGTCGCAGATCGGCTCGATCGAGGTCGGCAAGCGTGCCGATCTTGTCCTGTGGAACCCCGCCTTCTTCGCCGTGAAGCCCAAGATGGTGATGATCGGCGGCATGATCGCCGCGGCCCCCATGGGCGATCCGAGCGCCTCGATCCCGACGCCCCAGCCGGTGCACTTGCGTCCGATGTTCGGGGCCTATGGCGGGGCGGTGGCGGCGTCCTCGGTCACGTTTGTCAGCGCGGCGGCGGCCGGTAACGGTCTGCGCGAGCGGCTTGGCGTGGCGAAGGAGTTGGTCGCCGTCGAGAACACTCGAAAGATCGGCAAGTCCGACATGATCCTGAACGACGCGATGCCCGAGATCACCGTCGATCCCGAAAGCTATGAGGTCCGCGCGAATGGCGAGCTTCTGACCTGCGAACCGGCGGACGTCCTTCCCATGGCCCAGAGGTATTTCCTGTTTTGATCCGCGCGACCGAGGTTCTGTCCCACACGCACGCACCTGTGGACACGATCACTCTGGACGAGGGGGATCGCCACCGGCGGCGCATGGCGATGCGCTCGGACGGGGGAATCGAGTTCCTGCTGGACCTGCCTGCCGCGCGGCTTCTGCGCCACGGCGAGGGACTGCGGCTGGGGGACGGCCGCGTGATCGAGGTGCGCGCCGTGCCTGAACGCCTGCTCGAGGTGCGGGGCCGCGACGCGCGGCACCTGCTGGCGCTGACCTGGCAGATCGGCAACCGCCACCTTGCCGCCCAGATCGAGGACGGGCGCGTCCTGATCCGCCATGACCGCGTGATCGCCGAGATGCTCGAAGGGCTTGGCGCGAGCCTGCGCGATGTAGAAGAGGCGTTCGACCCCGAAGGCGGCGCCTATGGTGGCCACCACCACGACCACCACCATGATTGAGCTGACGCTGCTCAGTTGGCTCTCGCCCGTGTTCCCGACCGGCGGCTACGCCTATTCCGGCGGGCTCGAAGCCGCTGTCGCCGAGGGCCGGGTGCATGATGCCGAGACGCTCGCACGGCGGATTGCGACCGTCGTGGGGCAGGGTGCGCTGTGGAACGACGTGGTCCTGGCGATGGCTGCGTGGCGCGGTCAGGACGTGACGGACTTGGCCATTGCTCTTGCCGGATCGGCCGAGCGGCTGCGCGAGACGGTCGATCAGGGCCGAGCCTTCCGCGCGGCGGCCGTCTACTGGGCGACGGTGCCGGATCTGCAAGGCGACGTCCCGTTTCCCGTGGCATTGGGCGCGTTTTCCGCCGCAGCCGGAATTGCGCCGCTTTCGATGTGCGCCACGTTCCTTCATGCTTGGGCGTCGGCGCAGGCGCAGGCCGCGATTCGCCTGTCGGTCACCGGGCAGGACGGCGCGGCGCGGGTGCTGGCGGGGTTGCAACCCGTGATCGCGGAAACCGCTGCCCGCGCGGCGGACAGCGATCTGGATGCGCTTGGCGGTTTCGCCCCCGGCCCCGAGATCGATAGCCTCAGGCACGAAACGCTGGACGGAAGGTTGTTCTTGTCATGAAAGACACCCCTCTTCCCGAACGCCATGCCCCGACCACCGGCCCCCTGCGGGTCGGCATCGGCGGCCCCGTGGGGTCGGGCAAGACGACGCTCACCGCCCGGCTGTGCGAAGCGCTGCGCGACACGTTGTCGGTCGGCGTGGTGACCAACGACATCTACACGCGCGAGGACGCCGACGCGCTGGTGCGGATGCAGGCCCTGCAGTCGAGCCGTATCGAAGGGGTCGAGACCGGCGGCTGCCCCCATACGGCGATCCGCGAGGACGCCTCGATCAACCTGCGCGCCATCGAACGGCTGCGCGAGCGCCACGACGACCTGGACCTCGTGCTGATCGAGTCGGGCGGAGACAACCTGGCCGCGACCTTCTCGCCCGACCTTGCAGACATCACGATCTATGTCATCAGCGTCTGCCAGGGCGACGACATCCCGCGCAAGGGTGGCCCGGCCATCAACAGATCCGACCTGCTGATCGTGAACAAGACCGACCTTGCGCCGTATGTCGGGGCCGACCTCGACCGAATGCGGCAGGACGCGGCCTCGGCCCGCGCGGGCCGGCCGACGGTATTCGCCGACCTGCGTCATGGTGCAGGCCTGAAGGGGATCGTAGACTGGCTGAAGGCCACCGGCGGCGTATAGCCGCCGGTCGTGGGTGGGATCAGGAGGCGACGCCCGTCCCGATGGGGCAGGTCACGCCTGTGCCGCCAAGGCCGCAGTACCCGCCCGGGTTCTTGGCCAGGTACTGCTGGTGGTAATCCTCGGCATAGAAGAACTCCGGCGCGTCGAGGATCTCGGTCGTGATCGGGCCATAGCCTGCCTCGCGGAACTTCGGTTGCACCGCCTCTTTCGTCCGCTCCGCCGCCTCTTTCTGCGCCTCGGTGAAGGTATAGATGCCCGACCGATATTGCGTGCCGCGGTCATTCCCCTGCCGCATGCCCTGCGTCGGATCGTGGCCCTCCCAGAAGACCTTGAGCAGCTCTTCGTAGGACACGCCCGAAGGGTCGTAGATCACGCGGACGACCTCGTTATGGCCGGTCCGACCCGAGCAGACCTCTTCGTAGGTGGGGTTGGGGGTGTAGCCGCCGGCATAGCCGACCATCGTGTTCCACACGCCCGGCACCTTCCAGAACATCCGCTCGACGCCCCAGAAGCAGCCCATGCCGAAGATGGCTTCCTCCATCCCCTCGGGGATGTCGCCCTTCAGGGGGCGATCGTTGACGAAATGCTGTTCGGCGGTCGGGATCGCGCGATCGCGGCCGGGCAGGGCCTCGTCCTGCGAGGGCATTTCCGTGGATTTGCGCAGGATCTGGAACATGGGGTCGTCTCCTAATCGTGGTCGCCCTGATATAGGGGCGCCCCGTGCCGGGTGCTACTCGGCCGGGGTGGCGGTTTGCACAAGCGGGGCAAGCACAGTCTCGTGACCCGGCGCAGGGTGGCGCGTGATCAGCAGGCCCAGCGCCAGCGAGGTCGCGGCCATGCTCGCCGCCAGCACGAAGACGCCGCCCGGTGCCACCACCCACATGTATCCCAATGCTGCGGGCAGGAAGACCGCCGCGATACGGTTGATGGTGAAGGCGACGGCCGCCGTGGGGGCGATGTCGCGGGGGTCGGCGATCTTCTGGAAATAGGTCCTCAGCGCCAGGGCCAGCCCGAAGAAGATGTGGTCGATGATGTAGAGCGTCGCCGCCAGCACCACGCCCCAGCTGAAATAGTAGACCCCGCCATAGGCCAGGAACACGAGGATCAGGCCCCCGTACTCCACCGTCAGGGTGGCGCGCTCACCGAAATGGCCGACGGCGCGGCCCAGAAGCGGCGCGATGGCGATGTTCGCGAGGTAGTTCACCAGAAGCAGGGCGGTGACCTCGTGCACCTCGAAGCCGAAGCGCTCGACCATCATGAAGCCGGCGAAGACGACGAAGATCTGCCGGCGGCCACCCGACATGAACTGCAGCGCGTAATACAGCCAGTAGCGCCGGCGCAGCACGAAGGTCTTGAGCTGCGGGTGCGGCGCCTCGAACTGCGGGTAGGCGAACAGGCAGAACACGGCGATCAGCGCGCAGAGCCCGCCGCCCACGCCATAGACGAAGGCATAGCTCAGCTCGAAGGACCGCCAGGTCAGCACCAGCAGTCCGTAGGACAGAAGCGACGCGGCCGAGGCGGTCGCCATGATCCAGCCGAGCATCTGCGGCGCGCGGTCCTTCTCGATCCATTGCAGCTGTAGCGACTGGTTCACCGTCTCGAAGTAGTGAAACCCGATCGAGCTGAGCATCGTCAGCGCGAGGATGCCGCCGAAGGTCGGGAAGTAGGCCGTCAGCGCCGTCGCGATCCCCAGGAGCAACAGGGACAAGAGCCCCAGCACCTGTTCACGGATGACCATGATCAGCGCGATGACCCCGATCGCGAGGAAGCCGGGGATCTCGCGGACCGTGTGCAGCCACCCGGTCTCGACCCCCGAGAAGTTTGCGACCTCGATCACGAAATTGTTTAGCAGGGCCATCCATGTCGCAAAGGCCAGCGGCATCGCGAACGCCATTAGGAAGAGAAGCGCCTCAGGCCGCTTCCACAGCGGCAAAAGGCGGGCTTCGGAGAGGGGCAGGGTGCGCATGCCATCGGCGGTACGCCGCCCGTTTCGCCCTGGCGACCAAAAACGGAGTGGAACAGGGCGCCCCTCCGTCCGTTGGATGGACGAAACGTCAACTGGACGCAGAATTTGGAGGTTTCCATGAACCGTAACCGTATACTTTCCCCCGTTCTCGCCGCCGCTCTGATCGCGCCGGTCTCCCTTCCCGCGATGGCGCAGGAAGCCGAGGTCAATGTCGATAGCCCAACCGCGCAAGGCACAACCGAAGCCGACACGATCGGCGTCGACGGCGATCTGACGCCCTCGGGCGACACCAGCTCGGACAGCATGTCCGATGCCGGCGGCTCCGACGCTTCGAGCGACACGAACATGTCGAGCGACGGTTCCTCGGACAGCTCGAACGCCACGGATTCGGGCGAAATGACCGCCGATCCGCTGATCGTCACCGTGGGCGATGCCGAGATCACCGCGTCGGATATTCAGACCGCCATCGAGGCGTTCCCGCCGCAGCTGGCCCAGCAGGTTCCGCCCGAGCAGCTGCTTTCGGTCGCCGTTGACCAACTGGTCCTGCGCGAACTGATCCTGCAGCGCGCCGAGCAGGAGAACCTCGCCGACGATCCCGAAGTGCAGCAGATGGTCGAAGAGAACGGCGAGCGCAGCCAGGAAGACGCGATCGTGCAGGTCTATGTTCAGCGCGTGCTGGACGAGTCGGTCTCGGACGAAGCCGTCCAGAGCGCCTATGACGAAGCCGACTCGCAGACCGAGCAGGAGCTTCCGCCGATCGACCAGGTGCGCCCGCAGATTGAACAGCAACTCCGCCAGGAGCGTCTGGGCCAGCTGCGCCAGGACCTGATCGACCAGGGTACCGTGATCACGTTCTACGACGAGAGCGGCCAGCCGGTGGAAGAAGGCAACGCCGGCACCTCGAACGGCGGCAGCATGTCGACCTCGACCGACGGTGACGCGTCGGCCAGCGGCAGCGCTTCGGGCTCGACGGACGGCGACGACATGTCGAGCGACAGCAGCTCGCCGAACGGCGACGACGCGTCCGACGACAGCAACTCGTCGAACAACGGCAGCTCCCAGTAAGATCGGGTAATGATGCGCCGGGTAACCGGCGCACCGCTACACTTCCGCCCGCCGGTTACCGCCGGCGGGCGGTTTCGTGTCCAGAACCCGCAGTTTCCGAGCCGATGCGGCCACGGCCTTCGCCTCGATGCCGAGGCGCCGTAGCTGCCCTTCCGGCGCTGCGCGAAGGCCGACGAAGTAAAGCCCCCGCGCCGCCGTCGGCTCTCCCACGACAAGCGGCCGCCCTTCCTTGTCCAGCACGTCGTCACGCGCGCCCAGGATCGGGCGCAGGTCGACCTTGTAGCCGGTGGCCCAGATCACCGCGTCGAAGCTCTCGGTGCGGCCATCCGCAAACCGGATGTCGTGCCCACTCGCCGCTTCGATTCCGGCCCGGACGGCAACGCTCCCTGCGCTGATGAGGGGGAGGACGCCCGGGTCGATCAGCGGCACCCGCCCGTCCTCGACCAAGCGCTGCATCGGCCCCTTGGGGTGCTGGCGCAGCCCGTAATCCTCGGGCCGTCCGATCGAGCGGCGAAACAACGGCGCCGCAGCCCGGTCCGCGGCCTTCGCGCCCAGCACCTGCCGCAGGAGGCCCAGCGAGGTGACCGGCACGCCGAACAGGGTCTTCGGGACGAGGTTCACCGGGCTGCGCACGGACAGCGCCACGTCGATCCCTGCTTCGGCCAGTTGCACAGCAATGTCGCCGCCCGAATTGCCCAGACCCACGACAAGCACGCGCTGGCCCCGGAACGCGTCGGGCCGGCGATAGACCGAGGAATGGAGCACCTGTCCGGTGAAGCCCGGAAGCTCGGGCTGCACCGGCTGGTTGTTGAGGCCTGTCGCCACCACGACAATTCCCGCCGTTTCGCTGCCGCCCTCCCACTCCACGCGCCAGCCGCCGCTGGTTTCCGCGATCCGCTCGACCGTCGCGCCCGCCCGGATGTCGAGCGCGAAGTGCCGGGCATAGGAGTCGAGGTAAGCGACGACCTGCTCACGGGTGGGAAAGCGGGGGTAGTCCGTGGGCATCGGCAGCCCTGGCAGACTCGAGCGGGTCCGGGCGGTGTGCAGCTTCAGCCCGTCGTAGTGGCGGTGCCAGGCCGCGCCGAGGCGGTCGGCGCGCTCCAGCACATGAACCGAGAGTCCCGCGCGGGTCTGCAGCATGGCGGCGACCGCCAGACCGCCGGGACCGGCCCCGATCACGATCGCCTGTGCCATTCTTCGCGCCTCCGCCCGTCGCTTCAGCTCATAGGTAGCGGGGCGCGATGGTCAGTAGAAGCTCTGCGGATCGATATCGACGCTGAGGCGGATGTCGCCCTTGATCCTGACCTGCGCGAGCCAGTCCGACACGGCGCTCTGCAGGGGCGCGCCTTTTTCGGCCTTCACCAGCATCCGCAGTCGGTGCCGCCCGCGGATGCGCGCGATCGGCGCGGGCGCAGGGCCGTACAGCACCGCCCCGATCCGCCGGAGCGGCCCGTCGATCCGCGCAAGGTGATTGCCCAGGTCGAACACCGCCTGGATGTCGGGTGAGGAGAGAACGATCCCGGCCATCCGGCCGTAGGGCGGCACGCCTGCGGCCTTGCGCTCGGCGGCTTCAGCGGCCCAGAAGCCGTCCTCGTCGCCGGACAGGATTGCCTTGATGACGTGGTGCTCGGGCTGGAAGGTCTGAAGCCACGCCTCGCCCGGCCGCTCGGCACGGCCCGCGCGCCCCGCGACCTGCCGCATCAGCTGGAACGTGCGCTCCGCCGCCCGCAAATCCGAGCCCTGAAGCCCCAGGTCCGCGTCGATCACGCCCACCAGCGTCAGCAGCGGAAAGTTGTGTCCCTTGGCAACAAGCTGCGTGCCCACGACGATGTCGGCATCGCCCGCCGCGATGGCCTCGATCCGGGCCTTCAGCGCGCGGGCGGATTGGTACATGTCCGAAGACAGCACCTCGACCCGCGCGTCGGGGAACAGGGCGGCGGCTTCCTCGGCCATCCGCTCGACGCCGGGGCCGACGGCAGCGAGTTTGCCCTCGACCTTGCACGAGGGGCAGACCTCGGGCATCGGCTTGGTCTCTCCGCATTGGTGGCAGACGAGGCGCTTGAGAAAGCGATGCTCGACCATGCGCGCGTCGCAGTGGTCGCAGGCGATCATCTCGCCACAGGCCCGGCAGATGGTCACGGGCGCATAGCCGCGGCGGTTGAGGAAAAGGAGGCTCTGCTCCCCTCGTTCCAGCCGGTCCGCGATCTGGCCCTGAAGCGAGGGTGAGACCCAGCGGCCCCCTGGCAGATCCTCGCCCCGCATGTCGATGGCGCGCATCTGGGGCATGGCGCGGTCGCCAAAGCGCGACGTCAGGGTCAGCGCGCTGTATTTCCCGGCTTCGACATTCGCCCAAGTCTCCAGCGACGGGGTGGCCGAAGCCAGCACCACCTGCGCCTTGCAGATCGAGGCGCGCAGCACCGCCATGTCCCGCGCGGAATAAAGGACGCCATCTTCCTGCTTATAGGACGTGTCATGCTCTTCATCGACGACGACCAAGCCCAGGTCGCTGAACGGCAGGAACAGCGCGGACCGCGCCCCGACGATCAGCGAGGAATTGCCTTCGCCAACCATCCGCCAGCAGCGGCGACGCTCGGTCTGGGTGACGCCGTGGTGCCATTCGGCGGGCTTCGCGCCGAAGCGGGCCTCAACCCGGGACAGGAATTCCGAGGTCAGCGCGATCTCGGGCAGCAGCACCAGCGCCTGCCGCCCCTGTCGCAGGCATTCGGCGACGGCTTCGAGGTAGACCTCGGTCTTGCCCGAGCCGGTGACGCCGCGCAGCATCGTGGTGCCGTAGGTCCCGCTTGCCACGGCCTTGATCAGCATGTCCGCGGCTCCGGCCTGATCGCCCGCCAGCGTCTTGCCCGGCAGGTCGGGGTCGAGCCGAGGGTATGGCGCGTCACGGGGGGTGTCGCGCTCGATCACCGCGCCCTGCTTGACCAGCCCCTTCACGACGGAAGAACCCACGCCCGCCATCTCGGACAGCTCCGACAGGGTGAAGGACAGGTCGCCGTATTCGGCCAGCGCGTCCAGAACCCGACGGCGGGCGTCGGTTATCCGGTCGGGCTCTTCTGACCCGCGCGCATAGACCTTGCGCATCGACACATCCGACCCCAGCCCCGGCGAGCGCGTGGCCAGCCGCAGCATCGCGGGCATCGGGGTCAGCGTGTATTCGGCGGCGCGGTTCAGGAACTGGCGCATCTCGTCCCGCATCGGCACAACGTCCAGCACGCGGTTGATCGTGCGGACCTTTGATAGATCGTAGCCGCCGATCCCCTCGCCCCAGACCACCCCAAGCACCTTGCGCGGGCCCAGCGGTACCTCGACGAAGTCACCCGTCCCGCAGCCGCCTTCCGGCGCGCGGTAGTCGAGCGCCCGGTCGAGCGGCTGGGTGGTGAGGACGGCGACGAGGTCGCCCGGCGCGAAGCGGATCATGGCGTGGTCGATGTGCCCCCTCGGGCGCGGCGCTGCAAGGGCGCTGACCTTTGCACGCCGATCCTGTAGACGGGCCGAAACAGGAGCCACTGCCCATGAAGTTCTTCGACGTCCGCTCGCCCTGGTTTCGCCCGATGTGGCGGCGCATCCTCGTCTTCGGCGTCACCGCCGCGTGGAGCGTGTTTGAGCTGGTGAACGGCAACCCCGGCTGGGCGCTTCTGTTCGGGGCGGCGGCAGCGTGGCTGGCGTGGCAGTTCTTCTTCGTGTTCGACCAGGCGGACTAGGCCGGGTCGACTTGTTCGATCGTGCACTCGGCGCGGAGGGTCTCGATCATGTCGGGCTGGCACAGGTCGGTGGCCGGCGTCGTGACGGTGGCCGCGGCGGCGGCGGTGCCCCAGCGCAGCGCCTCTTCGGGTGGGGTGCCGATGGACAGCGCCCAGGTCATCGCTGCAAGGAAGCTGTCGCCCGCGCCGGTCGCAGAGACGACCTCGACCTTCGGCGGGCGGACGAACCAGACCCCATCGGCCGAGGCCAGGAGGTTGCCTTCGGCATCGCGACCCACGACGACGTAGCGCGCGGCACCTGCGGCCACTGCATCGGCCGCAAAGCGCGCGGTGTCGCCCAGCGCGGGCATCGGACGCCCGCCGGCCTCTTCGGCCTCGAGATGGTCGATACGCAGCAGCTCGGGCCGCATCTCCGGATCGCTGTCGGGGGTGCGGACGAGATCGTTCAGCGCTGCGCCCGAGGTGTCCACGACCAGCCGCGTGCCCATTGGACCCGAGGCACGGGCCAGCGCACGCGGGAACGTGCCCGCCAGCGCGCCGGGGAGAGAGCCTGACAGCACCACGAAATCGCCCCGCACCGATTCCTCGGATACGGCCTGGATGGCACGCTCGCCATCCTCGACCGTCAGGTCGGGTCCCGGCAGGATGAAACGGAACTGCTTGCCGGTCGAGCGGTCGGTGACGCCGAGGCTGGCGCGTGTCTCGCCCTCGACCGGGATGACGCGAACCGACAGCCCCTCGCGCTCCATCGCTTCGTGCAGGCGCTGGCCCATGCTGCCGCCAAGGGCAACGATGGCCGCCGTTTCGCCGCCCAGCCGTTGCACGAGGCGCGAGACGTTGATGCCGCCGCCGCCCGGATCGACGCGCGGGGCGTCGCACCGCAGTTTGGGACCCGGAACGACCCGCTCGGTCCCCGTGGCAAGATCGAGCGCGGGGTTCATGGTCACGGTCAGGATGGCGGGCAGCTGGTCGATGCTCATGGACGCCAAGGTGCGCAGGAGGCCCCGCAAGTCAACCCCGTCCCTCTTCCCGGATGGGGGCGGGACGATTACCTGCGCCAGAGCCCCGACCGAAGGTCCGCCATGCTTCGCCTTGTCCTCTGCCTGCTGCTGCTCGGCCTTCCCGCGTGGGCCGCGCCCGATCATGGGTTGATCGAGAATCGCACCGGCCTTCCGCTGACCCTGCCCCTGCAGGTTCGAACTGAGCCGGGGCGAGACGTCTACCTCGTGATGCGCGACGCAGCGACGACCGAGATCGCGGTGATAGCCTATATCGAGGGCGGACGGTTCTTTCAGCTTCTGATGCCGCCGGGCACCTACACGATGCACACCGCGATCGGCCGCGAGTGGCGAGACGCTGAGGAGCTGTTCGGCAAAGACACCGAGTTCCATACCCTGCCCGAGGCGCTGACCTTCCGGGCCGGGATGACGCGCAAGCGCGGACATCTTGTGGATCTCACCGCCCGCGACCGCCTGGCAGAGGCGCCGGTCCGCGACATCGCCCTGTGCCAGTATTACGGCGCCGCACCCGCACCCGAGCGACCTGCACCGCCCCGCGACCAGACCCGGTCCATCGCGCCCGAAGTGCCGGATGGCTTCCCGCGCCCGCCGGGGCCGCGCGACCCGCTTCTCGACGGCGCGCCCGAGCTGGGGCTGGAGATCGGCAACACCGTCCCCGACATTCCGCTGTGGCAACGGCTCGACGCACCGGACTCGCGGATCGCGGCAGAGCGCGAAGGGGCCGAACGGGCACCCCTGCTCCAACGCCCCTGTGATCCGGCCTGATGGCTGGCACCGGCGCGCGGTTCGTGGCATTCCACGCGCACCATTAGGAGGCACATCATGAGCGGCGCATTCGGCAAGGGCCACCACCTGCACCTGATCGACGGATCGGCCTTCATCTTCCGCGCCTTCCACGCGCTGCCGCCGCTGACGCGCAAATCCGACGGGCTGCCGGTGGGGGCGGTCTCGGGCTTCGTGAACATGCTGTGGAAGACGGTGCAGGACAACAAGGGCGCCGACGCGCCGACCCATGCGGCGGTGGTGTTCGACAAGGGCTCGATCACCTTCCGCAACGAGATGTACGACCTGTACAAGGCGAACCGGGACGAGATGCCCGAGGATCTGCGCCCCCAGATCCCCCTGACGCGCGACGCCACCCGCGCCTTCAACATCGCCTGCCTTGAAGAAGAGGGGTTCGAGGCCGACGACATCATCGCCACGCTCGCCTGCAAGGCCCGCGACGCCGGGGGGCGCGTGACCATCGTGTCGTCGGACAAGGACCTGATGCAGCTCGTGGGCGATGGCGTGGTGATGTTCGACGCCATGAAGAACACCGTGATCGACCGCGAGGGGGTCGAGGCCAAGTTCGGCGTCGGCCCCGAGCGCGTAGTGGACGTGCAGGCGCTGGCCGGCGACAGCGTGGACAACGTGCCCGGCGCGCCCGGCATCGGCATCAAGACCGCCGCCCAGCTGATCAACGAATACGGCTCGCTCGAAGAGCTTCTGTCCCGCGCCGAGGAGGTCAAGCAGCCCAAGCGCCGCCAGACCCTGATCGATCACGCCGACCAGATCCGGCTGTCGAAGAAGCTGGTGCAGCTCGATTGCGGGATGGCGCTGGATTACGACCTCGACACGCTCGAGGTGAAGGACCCCGACGCCGACACCCTGATCGGCTTCCTGACCGAAATGGAGTTCCGCACCATCATCCGCCGCGTGGCGCAGGAGCTGGGCGTCGAGGCCCCCGCCGTGCCCGAGACCGCCCCGGTCAGCGCCGCCGCCGAGGCCGAAGAGATCGAGCAGCCCCCGTTCCCCGAGGACTACATCTGGATCAGGACCGAGGAAGAACTGGCCACCTGGATCGCCCGCGCGAAGGATCAGGGCTACGTCGCCGTCGACACCGAGACGACGGCCCTGAACGAGATGCGGGCGCTGCTGGTCGGCGTCTCGCTGGCGCTGGCCCCGGGCGAGGCGTGCTACATCCCGCTCGCCCACAAGGAGAACGCCGAGGCCGACCTTTTCGCCACCGACGCGCTGGCCGAGGGGCAGATGCCGATGGAGCGGGCGCTGGCGCTGCTCAAGCCGTTGTTGGAGGATGAAAGCGTTCTGAAGATCCTCCAGAACGCCAAGTACGACTACAAGATCCTCAAGCGCAACGGCATCGAGATGCGCCCGATGGACGACACGATGCTGATCTCCTACGCGCAGCATGCGGGGCTGCATGGCCACGGCATGGACACGTTGGCCGAGCGCTACCTCAGCCACACCTGCATCCCCATCAAGGACCTGATCGGAAGCGGCAAGGCGCAGGTCACCTTCGACAAGGTCCCCGTGGACAAGGCCGTGCGCTACGCCGCCGAGGATGCCGACGTGACCCTGCGCCTGCACGAGTTGCTGAAGCCGCAGCTTCACCGCGCGCGCGTGACGACCGTGTACGAGACGCTGGAACGCCCGCTGATCCCGGTTCTCGCGCGGATGGAGATGGCTGGCATCGCCGTCGACCGCAGCACGCTGTCGCGCATGTCGGGTGCCTTTGCGCAGAAGATGGGCGCGCTCGAGGCAGAGATCCGCGAGATTGCGGGCGAGGGGTTCAATGTCGGGTCGCCCAAGCAGCTGGGCGACATCCTGTTTGGCAAGCTGGGCCTGCCCGGCGGCAAGAAGGGCAAGACGGGCGCCTACGGGACCGGGGCCGACGTGCTCGAGGATCTGGCGACCGAGCACGAGCTGCCCCGCAAGGTGCTGGACTGGCGGCAGGTCTCGAAGCTGAAATCGACCTATACGGACGCGCTGCAGGACCATATCGACCCTGTCACGGGCCGCGTCCACACCTGCTATTCGATCGCCGGGGCCAACACCGGCCGCCTCGCCTCGACCGACCCGAACCTGCAGAACATCCCGATCCGCACCGAGGAAGGCCGCCGCATCCGCGAGGCCTTCGTCGCGCCCGAGGGCAAGACGCTGGTCAGCCTCGACTACTCCCAGATCGAGCTGCGCATCCTCGCCCATATCGCCGGGATCGACGCGCTGAAGCAGGCCTTCAAGGAAGGGCAGGACATCCACGCCGCCACCGCGTCCGAGATGTTCGGCGTGCCTTTGGACCAGATGACCCCCGACATCCGCCGCCAGGCCAAGGCCATCAATTTCGGCGTCATCTACGGGATCAGCGGCTTCGGCCTTGCCCGCAACCTGCGCATCCCCCGCGACGAGGCGCAGGGCTTCATCGACCGCTATTTCGAGCGCTTCCCGGGCATCAAGGACTACATGGCCGAAACCACGGCCTTCGCGAAGGAGCACGGCTACGTCCAGACCCTGTTCGGCCGTCGCATCAACACGCCCGAGATCAATGCCAAGGGTCCCGGCGCAGGCTTCGCCAAGCGCGCCGCCATCAACGCTCCGATTCAGGGAACCGCCGCCGACGTGATCCGCCGCGCGATGATCCGGATGGAGGCCGCGATCGAGGGCCTGCCCGCCACCATGCTGCTGCAGGTCCACGACGAACTCCTGTTCGAGGTCGACGAGGGCCACGAAGACGCCCTGATCACTCGCGCCCGCGAGGTGATGGAGGCCGCAGCCGCTCCGGCGGTGCACCTGACAGTCCCCCTTGACGCCGATGCGGGGCAAGGCCCGAACTGGGCGGCCGCGCACTGAACCAGCCCGGTCTGGCAGGGCGGCCCCGCGCGCGCTAGGTGCGGGGCGCAGGCAGCAAGGAAGGTCTCGTCATGCGCGTCGTCTTCATGGGAACGCCCGATTTCTCGGTCCCCGCGCTCGAGGCGCTGGATCGCGAGGGGCACGAGGTGATCTGCGCCTACACCCAGCCCCCGCGCCCTGCCGGACGTGGCAAGAAGGACCGTCCCACCGCCGTCCACCGCGCCGCCGAGGCGCGCAGGATCGAGGTGCGCCACCCCCGCACGCTACGCGATGCTGACGCGCAAGCCGAGTTCGCCGCGCTGGGCGCCGACGTGGCGGTCGTGGTGGCCTACGGGCTGATCCTGCCGCAACCGGTGCTGGACGCGCCGCGGCATGGCTGCCTGAACATCCACGCCTCGCTCCTGCCGCGCTGGCGGGGGGCCGCGCCGATTCACCGCGCGATCATGGCGGGCGATCCCACGACAGGAGTGTGCATCATGCGGATGGAGGCGGGGCTGGATACCGGCCCCGTGATCCTGCGCGAGACGACCCCCATCGGCCCCGAGGATACCACCGGCGATCTGCATGATCGCCTTTCGGGCATGGGGGCGAGCGCCATCGTCGCGACGCTGGGGCGGCTGGGTGCGCTGCCAGAGATGCCCCAGCCCGAGATCGGCGTGACCTATGCCGAAAAGGTCGACAAGGCCGAGGCACGGATCGACTGGTCGCGCCCCGCGGTCGAGGTGGACCGGCAGATTCGCGGCCTGTCTCCGTTCCCCGGGGCCTGGTGCGAGGCGGATGGTGCCCGGCTGAAGCTGCTGCGCTCGCGGCTGGCCGAGGGGGCCGGCGTGCCGGGCGAGGTGCTGGAGGGTTTCACCATCGCCTGCGGCAACGGCGCCGTCGAGATCCTCGAGGTGCAGCGCGAGGGGCGGCGGCCGCAATCCTCGGACGAGGCTCTGCGGGGCATGGCGCTGCCTGAGCGGCTGACTTGACCCCTAGCGGCCGTTTTGCCGGCGCCGAGGGCAGCGCTAAATCCAGCGTATGACGCCCCCGAAGCAACAGATGGCGGAAGAGCGCACAGATTGGGCCGAGGATCGCACGATGCTCGCGGCCGAGCGCACTTTTGCGGGCTGGGTGCGAACAGGTCTGACCATCATCGTCCTCGCCATTGGCCTTCAGGCGCTGTTCCGCGCGGCCGAGCCGACGTGGCTGCCGAAAGCTATCGCAAGCCTGTTCCTGATCACGGCGATCCTGATCTTCGCCGCGGCCTGGCGCGAGGCGATCATCAGCCATCGCAACTTCACCAATCACGGCTGCACCGTGCAGCCGATCTGGCGGGTGTCGCTCCTGTGCGCGCTTCTGATCGTCGGGACGACAGGAACGGGCCTCGTGCTCTGGCTGCTGTGAACCGGGCGCGGTAGGGTCGAGGCGACCCGACTCGGAACAGAGGTGTCATGGCCGACAGTCCCGCCTACCAGGTGCTTGCCCGGAAATACCGCCCCGCGACCTTCTCCGATCTGATTGGGCAGGACGCTATGGTGCGCGTGCTGAAGAACGCCTTCGCCGCCGACCGGATCGCGCAGGCCTTCATCATGACCGGCATCCGCGGCACGGGGAAAACCACCACCGCACGGATCATCGCCAAGGGGATGAACTGCATTGGTCCCGACGGCAATGGCGGCCCCACGACCCAGCCCTGCGGCGTGTGCGAGCCCTGCCGCGCCATCACCGAGGGCCGGCATGTCGACGTAATGGAGATGGACGGCGCCTCGCAGACCGGCGTCAACGACATCCGCGAGAACGTGCTGAACTCGGTCCAGTATGCGCCCGCCTCGGCGCGCTACAAGATCTACATCATCGACGAGGTTCACATGCTCTCGACCAGCGCGTTCAACGCGCTGCTCAAGACGCTGGAAGAGCCGCCCGCCCATGTGAAGTTCATCTTCGCCACGACCGAGATCCGCAAGGTCCCGGTCACGGTCCTGTCCCGCTGCCAGCGCTTCGACCTGCGCCGGATCGAACCCGAGGTGATGATCGGCCACCTGAAGTGGATCGCCGAGCAGGAGGGGGCGCAGGTTTCGGACGACGCCTACGCGCTGCTTGTGCGTACCGCCGAGGGGTCCGTGCGGGACGCGCTGTCGCTGATGGATCAGGCGATCGCGCATGGGCAGGGCGAAACCTCGGCCGAGCAGGTGCGCGCGATGCTGGGCCTCGCCGACCGGGGCCGGGTCATGGACCTGTTCGACATGGTGATGAAGGGCGACGCGGCGGCGGCGCTGTCGGAACTGGCTGGCCAATATGCCGACGGCGCCGACCCCATGGCCGTGCTGCGTGACCTGGCCGAGGTCACGCATTGGATCAGCGTGGTCAAGATTACCCCTGACGCCGCCGAGGATCCCACGGTCGGCCCGGACGAGCGCGAGCGGGGTCGTGACATGGCCGAACGTCTGCCGATGCGGGCGCTGACGCGGATGTGGCAGATGCTGCTGAAGGCGCTCGAGGAAGTCTCGGCCGCGCCGAACGCGATGATGGCCGCCGAGATGGCGATCATCCGCCTGACCCACGTGGCCGATCTGCCGCCGCCAGGGGACCTCGTGCGCAAGTTGAAGGACGGTCCGCCCGTGGGGGCGCCCGCTCCGCAGAACGGTGGCACGCCAGCTGGGGCAGGTCCGACCGCACACATGGCCGCGCCGCCCGCGCGCGCGGGACATGGGGGACACGGCACGGCGACCGCGCTCGCGCACCAGCCCGACGACGCGCTGATCCGCTATCAGCGCTTCGATCAGGTGGTCGAGCTGATCCGGGCCAACCGCGACGCCAAGCTGCTGATCGACGTCGAGACCGGCGTCCGGCTCGTCCACTACGCTCCTGGCCGGATCGAGTTTGCGCCCACCGACGCCGCACCGCGCGATCTTGCCGCCCGCCTTGGCGCCGCGCTCAGCCGGTGGACGGGGGTACGCTGGGGCGTCTCGGTGGTTTCGGAAGGGGGTGAGTCCACCATTGCCGAGGTGCGCGACGCCGCAGCCGAAGCGTTGCGCGCCAAGGCGTTGGCGCACCCGATGATGCAGGCGGTGCTCGACGCGTTCCCCAAGGCGAAGATCGTCGAGATCAGAACCCCCGAACAGATTGCCGCCGAAGCCGAGGCGCAGGCCCTGCCCGAAGTTGACGAGGAATGGGACCCCTTCGCCGAAGACGATTGATGGACCCCGGCGCGATCACGCGGCGTTGAGCGGTGCAACATCAACCGGAGACCCCAATGTCGCGCATCATCTACCTCATCGGCCTCGTCGTCGTCATCGCCATCATCCTGTCGCTGCTGGGTCTCATCTGAGCCGCCGCTTGAACGGCAGACCCTGCGCCCGTATCTGAAGGACAACTTCACATACGGGAGAGAGCGATGTTCAAGGGAATGGGCGGCCTCGGCGACATGGGCAAGATGATGAAGGCCGCGCAGGAAATGCAGGGCAAGATGGAGACCCTGCAGGAAGACCTGCGCAACATGCATGTCACCGGCGAAAGCGGCGCGGGGCTGGTCAAGGCGACCTCGACCGCCAAGGGCGAGCTCGTGGGCCTCGACATCGACCCCTCGATCTTCAATCCGGACGAAAAGGAAGTGGTCGAGGATCTGATCCTTGCCGCGATCAAGGACGCCCAGCAAAAGGCTTCGGACAAGGCGCAGGAAGAGATGTCCAAGCTGACCGAGGGTCTGGGCCTGCCGCCAGGCATGAAGCTGCCGTTCTGAGCAGCGCCTGATGCCCGATGCCCCCAACGACATCCAGGCGCTGATCGATTTGATGGCGCGCTTGCCGGGGCTCGGGCCGCGCTCGGCCCGTCGGGCCGTGCTGCACCTCATCAAGAAGCGCGCCGCCGTCATGCGCCCCCTCGCGCAGGCGTTGACGACCGTCGCCGACGAGGCCCGCGAATGTCTCGTCTGCGGTAATATCGGGACGCAGGACGTCTGCGAGATCTGCCGGTCCGAGAAACGCGCCACGGGCGAGATCTGCGTGGTCGAGGATGTCGCCGATCTCTGGGCGATGGAACGTGCCGGCGTCTTTCGTGGCCGCTACCACGTGCTCGGTGGCACACTATCGGCGCTGGACGCCGTGGGGCCGGACGAGCTGCGCATCCCCCGCCTCGAGGCGCGCGTGACCGAAGAGGGGATCAGCGAGGTGATCCTTGCCCTTGGGGCGACCGTGGATGGGCAGACCACCGCGCATTACATCGCCGACCGTCTCGCGGGGATCGACGGGCTGCGGCTGACCACGCTGGCGCAAGGCGTGCCGGTGGGCGGCGAGCTCGACTTCCTCGACGACGGGACCATCGGCGCAGCGTTGCGCGCGCGCCTCAGTCTCTAGGCGCTCTGTCACAGAAACGTATCAATCGGCATCCCATATCTTGCGTTCGGCGCGCGGATATCCACAACTTTGCGGCTGCCCCACGCAAATTACCGCTTTACAGATTCGCGGAGTGCCCACACCATATCTTGTGAGGACAGGGGGCGAACAAGACCCCTCCTCGTGCAGGCACCGAGACCTTGGGCGATTCGCAGCATCCCCTCGGTCCCACAGACATGGGGATGCCAATGTCGTTGAGCGAGCAGTATATCACGCCCGAAGATCTCGACCCGATCGACCTGGTCGAGCATCTGGCGACCTACAACGAATGGGAATTCGACCGCGTTGCCGACGACCAGATCGCCATGGCGGTCGAGGGCAAGTGGCGCACCTACTCCCTCACCCTGGCCTGGGCGCCCTATGACGAGACGCTCCGCCTGATCTGCACCTTCGAGATGGAGCCCCCCGAGGAGCGTCTACCCGAACTCTACGAGGTGCTGAACGCCGCCAACGATCAATGCTGGCTGGGCGCCTTCACATACTGGGCCGAGCCCAAGCTGATGGTCTATCGCTATGCGCTGTCGCTGTCGGGCGCACAGCTTGCCGGGTCCGAGCAGATCGACCGCATGATCGACGCCGCCATCCGCAATGCGGAACGCTTCTATCCCGCCTTCCAATTGGTTTGCTGGGGCAATCGCGCGCCCCGCGACGCCATGCAGGTCGCAATAGCCGAGGCCTACGGCCGGGCGTGACCTGCCCCCGCAGGGGCCGCGATCACAATCACCTCTCATAAGAATCCAGATCGCGGCCCCACTCCTTAATCCACGCTAACCACCCCAGCGGTTTTCGCCTGCGCCCGGCCGTACGGCGGGCTAGATAGGGCGTCATGGCCGGCGAACTCGAACTTGCAGCGATCCTGTGCAGCCTGATCCTTGGTGGTGAGACCGAGGTCAGCCACGCCTATTCCGTGGGCTATGACCTGCACCGCGTGCGCGTCGATTGCGAGACCGAAGGTACGGTGATCGAGGTCGGGCTCGACAAGCGCTCGTCGCTCGACAGCGTGCAGCAGGCGATCTTTGCCGGATCGCTGACCGGGAAGCGGCCCGTGGTCGTGCTGATCGACACCGACGGGCGCGAGGGGCCGTTCGAACTGCGCATCCGCACCGTGTCCGATCTTGCAGGCGTCGACTACCTGACGTGGAGCGCGGATGCCCTGCTGCGCCACGAGGCCGCCCAAGCTCCGCATCCTGCACCGGCTCCCTTGGTGCGGGATCGCCAGCCCAGGCCGGACGAGGGTTCCTGAGTACCTCCCGCGCCCCCGTGACATCTCCGCCGGCCTCTGGTCTGTTGCGCCAAACGGAAGAGGTGACGCGATGGACATGAACGAACTCAAGCGCCGCGGGCTGGTGCTGCTGGGCTGCGGAAAGATGGGCTCGGCGATGCTCGAAGGGTGGTTAAAGGGCGCGCTCGACCCGGCCGACGTGTGGGTGATCGACCCCAAGCCGTCCGAGTGGCTCCAGCAGACGGGCGTCCACATCAATGAGGGGCGGCCCGAGAACCCGGCCATGCTGCTGGTCGCCGTCAAGCCGCAGATGATGACCGGCGCGCTGCCCGACGTCGCGGCTTTGGGTGGCGGCAAAACGGTGGTTCTGTCGGTTGCTGCCGGCGTCACCATCGCCAAGTTCGAGGACGCGTTCGGCGCGGGCACGCCGATTGTGCGCGCCATGCCCAACACGCCCGCCGCCGTCGGGCGCGGGATCACGGCGATCGTGGCGAATGACGACGGGCAGTCGTCGCTCGACCTTGCGGCCGAGTTGCTGGACGCCGTCGGCCAGACGGTCAGGCTCGAGAGCGAGGGCCAGATGGATGCGGTCACCGCCGTCTCGGGGTCAGGGCCGGCCTACGTGTTCCACATGATCGAATGCATGGCCAAGGCCGGCGAGGCGCAGGGCCTGTCGCCCGATCTTGCGCTCGCTCTGGCCAAGGCCACCGTCGGCGGCGCGGGCCAACTGGCCGAGGACAGCCCCAAGGACCCGACGACCCTGCGGCAAGAGGTGACCTCGCCCAACGGGACGACGCAGGCGGGGCTCGACGTGCTGATGGCAGACTTGCCGGACCTCATGCGCCGCACCATCACCGCCGCCGCCGACCGCTCGCGCGAGCTCGGCGCATGAGCGCCACGTTCGACGATTTCCTCAAGCTCGACATCCGCGTCGGGCGCATCGTCGAGGCCGAGCCGTTCCCCGAGGCGCGCAAGCCTGCAATCAAGCTGCGCGTGGATTTCGGGGGCGGGATCGGCGTGAAGAGGTCATCGGCCCAGATCACCCGGCACTACGATCCCGAAGCGCTTGTCGGCAAGCAGGTGCTGGCGGTGGTAAACTTCCCGCCCCGCCAGATCGGCCCGGTCAAGTCAGAGGTCCTGGTTCTGGGCGTCCCCGATCCCGACGGCGAGGTCGTCCTCGTTGCGCCGGACCAGGACGTGCCCCTGGGCGGCAAGCTGCATTAGCGCTGGCTGAGGATGGCGTGGGTCTGCGAGCGGTACTCGCGCGCCCAGATCACCCAGAACACCACGACGCTCGCCAGGATCAGCGGCAGCGGGCCGATCAGCCACGCCAGCGCCGCCAGCGCGACATAGATCGCCCGCAACCCGCGATTGAAGTTCCATGCCGCGCGAATGTTCAGCTCTGCCGCGCGGGCGGCGCGGGGCAGCGCCTCGGGATCGTCGGGGTCGTTCGGCACCGCCGCCATGACGACCGCACAATAGCCGAACAGCCGATTGGACCATACGAATTTCAGGAAGGACTCTGTCAGCAGAAGCGCCACGAAGCCCAGCTTCACCTGGTAGATCACCGGGGTTGCATGGGCGCCGAGCTCTTCTGCCACGCCGCCGATCTGTTCCGCGTTGCCGATCAGGGCCAGCACGCCTCCGATGGCAAGGACCACGGTCGAGGCGAAGAAGCTTGTCGCCTGCCGCAGGGTGGACAGGATCGTCGCGTCGAAGATGCGCGGCTGCCGGGTGACCATCTGCACCATCCACGCGCGCCGCTCGGCCATCATCAGCACCGTGACCGACGGCTTTCTTGCCCCCTCGCGCTCAATCCAGAAGCCGAAAGCCTGCCACCCCGCCAGAAGCAGAAAGACAGCGAAAGCGTCGAGCGGGGACAGGTGCAACAGGCGGTCAAGCAGAGACATGACGCGGACCATAGGCCGCGCCCGCCGCGCTTGCCAGTGCCCGGCCCCGCGCATAGCCTCGAGTCTTCAGGAGGACCCTTCATGCAGATGCCGGACCCGAACCCCGCCATCCTGTCGCGCAAGGCGGCCGTCGTGCGCCGCCTGGCCGAGGCGCTGCCGGACGGCGCGGTGATTCACGCCCCGGAAGAGGTGCGCGCCTACGAATGTGACGCGCTGACGGCCTATGCCTGTCCGCCGCTGGCGGTGGTGCTGGCGTCGTCGACCGAGGAAGTCTCGGCCTGCCTGCGCATCTGCCACGAAGAAGGTGTCCCCGTCGTCCCGCGTGGTGCGGGCACGTCGCTGGCGGGTGGCTCGTTGCCCACGGCTGACGCGGTGGTCCTTGGCGTTGCCCGGATGGACGAGGTGCTCGAGGTCAGCTACCCCGACCGCATCATCCGGGTGCAGACTGGGATCACCAACCTCGGCGTGACCGGCGCGGTCGAGGAGGACGGGTTCTTCTACGCTCCCGACCCCTCATCCCAGCTGGCCTGCGCCATTGCCGGGAACATCGCGATGAACTCGGGCGGGGCGCATTGCCTGAAATACGGGGTGACCACGAACAACCTTGTGGGTGCGACGGTCGTGCTGATGAACGGCACCGTGGTCGAGCTGGGCGGCGGTCACATGGATGCGCCCGGCCTCGACCTTCTGGGCGTGATCTGCGGGTCTGAGGGGCAGCTTGGCGTCGTGACCGAGGCGACGCTGCGCATCCTGCCCAAGCCCGAGGGCGCGCGCCCGGTCCTGATCGGCTTCGACCGGTCCGAGGTGGCGGGGCGATGCGTCAGCGACATCCTCAAGGCCGGCATCCTGCCCGTCGCGATCGAGTTCATGGACAGCCCGGCCATCCGCGCCTGCGAGGCTTTCGCAGGCGCGGGTTATCCCGACTGCGCGGCGCTGCTGATCGTGGAGGTTGAAGGCTCGGACGCCGAGATCGACGCGCAGTTGGATCGGATCGCCGAAATTGCCCGCCGCCTGGATCCGGTCGAGCTGCGAGCCTCGACCAGTGCCGAGGAAAGCGCAGCGATCTGGCTGGGCCGCAAGTCGGCCTTCGGCGCGATGGGGCAGCTGGGCGACTACATCTGCCTCGACGGCACGATCCCGGTGGGCGAGCTGCCCCGCGTCCTGAACGGCATCACCGAGTTGACCGAAAGCTACGGGCTGGGCGTCGCCAACGTCTTCCACGCGGGCGATGGCAATATGCACCCACTGATCCTGTTCGACGCGAACAAGGCTGGCGACCTGGACAAGGCCGAGGCCTTGGGCGCTGACATCTTGCGCCTTTGCGTCGAGGTGGGCGGCTGCCTGACGGGCGAGCATGGCGTCGGCGTCGAAAAGCGCGACCTCATGGAAGTGCAGTTCGACCCCGCGGACCTAGAGGCGCAGATGCGGGTGAAGGATGTGTTCGACCCGAAATGGCTGCTGAACCCGGCCAAGGTGTTTCCGCTGTCCGTCAGCGCCGGGCGGCGAGCGGCCTGACGATGTTGCAGCCCGAAACCGAGAGCGACCTCGCCCGGATGATCCGCAGCGCCAACGCGCCCTTGGCCGTGCGCGGCGGCGGCACCCGCGCCCCGGTCGAGGCTGGCGACCTGACGACCCGCGGCCTGACGGGGATAACCCTCTACGAGCCCGGCGCACTGACGCTCGTGGCGCGCGCCGGAACGCCGATGGCCGAAATCCACGCAGCCCTCGACGCGGAAAACCAGCGCCTCGCCTTCGAGCCGTGGGAGGCGGCAAGCGTTCTGGGCCGCTCCGGCACCTCGACGCTGGGCGGCTGCATCGCCACGAACGCGAGCGGCCCACGTCGCATGGTGGCCGGTGCCGCCCGCGACGCCGTGATCGGCGTGCGCTTCGTCGATGGCGAGGGGCAGGTGGTGAAGAATGGCGGCCGGGTGATGAAGAACGTCACCGGGCTCGACCTCGCCAAGCTCATGTGCGGCTCGAGCGGTCGGCTCGGCGTGCTGACCGAGGTCGCGCTGAAGCTGCTGCCCGGTGTCGCGGCCACGGCGACACTTGCCGCCGATGGCCTCTCGCCTCAGGCCGCCGTCGATGCGATGTCGGCGGCGCTTGGCACGCCATTCGAGGTGACGGGCGCGGCACATGACCCCGCCGCCGGCACGTTCCTGCGGATCGAGGGCGACGCCGAATCCGTCGCCTACCGCGCGGAACGCCTTGCCGCCGCATTGCCCGATGAATGGCGGCAGATCAACTATGACGCGTGGCCCGCGATTCGGGATGCGACCGCCTTTGCAGGGGGCGAGGGCGACCTCTGGCGCCTCTCGGTCCGCCCCTCTCATGCGCCGGCGCTGGTCGCGGCGCTGCCCGGTCGCTGGTTGATGGACTGGGGTGGCGGTCTCATCTGGGCCGAGGCGCCTCCCGGCACCGACCTGCGCGCATCGATGACCTGTCCCGGCCACGCCACTCTCATCCGCGCCGCGCCAGAGACGCACGCCCGGCTCGGCACGCTCCATCCCGAAACCGCGCCCGTCGCACGCCTGACCGGCGGGATCGCCGAAAAGTTCGACCCCAAGCGCCTCTTCGCGCAATCGTGAGAGAGACATGCAGACCCGTTTCACCCCCGAGCAGCTGACCGACCCCGACATCGCGCGGTCGAACCAGGTGCTGCGCGCCTGCGTTCATTGCGGATTCTGCACCGCGACCTGCCCGACCTACAAGGTGCTGGGCGACGAGCTCGATTCCCCACGCGGGCGCATCTATCTGATCAAGGACATGCTCGAGAACGGTCGCCCCGCCGACGAAAAGACCGTAAAGCATATCGATCGCTGCCTGTCCTGCCTCGCCTGCATGACGACCTGCCCCTCGGGCGTGCACTACATGCATCTCGTCGATCACGCGCGGGTGCATATCGAACGCACCTACCGCCGCCCTTGGCGCGACCGCTCGCTGCGCTGGATGCTGGCCCGCGTGCTGCCTTACCCCGGGCGCTTCCGGCTGGCCCTCCGCGCCGCAAAGCTGGGCCGACCGCTCAGGGGGCTGATGCCTGACAAGCGGCTGAGGGCGATGCTCGACATGGCGCCGCCCCGGCTGGCGCGGAGGTCCGACGTGGATCGTCCGCAGACCCACCGCCCCGAGGGCGAGACCCGGATGCGCGTGGCGCTGCTGACCGGCTGCGCGCAGTCAACGCTCGACCCCGCGATCAACGAGGCGACGGTGCGGCTGTTGACGCGGCTGGGTTGCGAGGTCGTGGTGGCCGACGGCATGGGCTGCTGCGGGGCGCTGGTGCACCACATGGGAAAAGAGCACGAGGCACATGCCTTCGCGAAGGCCAACATCCGGGCGTGGCAGAAGGTAAAGCGCAATGGCGGGCTCGACGCGGTCGTGGTGAACACCAGCGGATGCGGTACGACGGTGAAGGACTACGGGCACATGCTGCGCACGACCGACATGGCCGAGGAGGCTGCCGAGATCAGCGCGCTGGCCTGCGACGTCTCTGAACTGCTCGCCCGGTTGCTGCCGGGTACGGAGCGGCTGCATACCCCGAACGAGGCCGCCGAACGCGTTGCGGGGATCGAGGCGCAGGCGCCTGCGGCGGCAGGGCAGGGACCGGTGCGGGTGGCGTATCACGCAGCCTGTTCGCTCCAGCACGGGCAAAAGGTGCGGGGCATGCCCAAGTCGCTGCTCGCCCGTGCTGGGTTCGAGGTGGTCGAGCCGAAGGACAGTCACCTGTGCTGCGGATCGGCCGGCACCTATAACCTGATGCAGCCCGAGATCAGCGCAGAGCTGAAGGCGCGCAAGGTTGCGACGCTCGAGGCGAAGGCGCCGCAGGTGATCGCGGCGGGCAATATCGGCTGCATGGCGCAGATCGCCAGCGGCACCGCCGTCCCGGTCGTTCACACGGTCGAGCTGCTGGACTGGGCCACCGGCGGCCCCCGTCCTGACAAGATTCCGCCCGATTTGCCCCGACCTTTCTGAGGTTCCGCCCCATCGCGGCCATCTGGGCCGCTCAGGGTAATGGGACCGAGCCACGGAAGGTCCCACCATGCGCATCCTTGCCACCCTCAGCCTCATCGCCCTGACGCTTGTGGCTGCGGGGGCGGCAACGGCGGCGGACAGTGACCTGCGCCAGCTTGCGACCGGCGACGACGTGCGGGCGTTCCGTGCGGTCGGACGGCTCGAGATCGCGGGGCAGGGGTTCTGCACGGCGACCCTGATCGACACGCGGCTGGTGCTGACCGCGGCCCATTGCGTCACGGACGAGGCCGGCGGCGCGGTGGCCTCCGACGTCCTGGTGTTCCGCGCGGGCCTGCGGGACGGCCGCGCGGATGCCGAGCGGGGCGCGCGGCGGGTGGTGATCTCTCGCGCCTACCGCCCCGGGGCCCTGGGGACCGAGGCGCTCGCCGCGGACATCGCGCTGATAGAGCTCGACCGCCCGATCGATCCGCATATCGTCGCGCCGATCCCCGCGGGTGCGATGTCGGGCGTGCGGATCGGTGTGGTCTCTTACGCGCATGACCGGGCAGAGCGCCCCTCGCTGCAACAGGAATGCCGCCTCCTGGCGCGCGAAGCCGGGGCGCTGGTGATGACCTGCGACGTCGATTTCGGCTCGTCCGGCGCGCCGGTCCTGCGGTTCGACGGCGCTGTGCCGCAGGTTGTGTCGGTGGTCTCGGCCAAGGCCGAGGCGGACGGGCGCAAGGTGTCGGTCGGAGCCGACATCGCCCATGTCTTGCCCGCGCTCCGGGCCGAGCTGACGTCCTCGAACGGGGTGTTCTGGCGCAGCGCCGACAGCGGTGCACGGCCTGAAACGGGCGCCAAGTTCGTCCGGCCCTGATCCGAACTAGGCGACTGCTTTCGCGGGATAATATCGCGCCCCGCAGACCTCTTGAACCGGATTTCGCCTCATCCCATATTGCTGATGTCGGACGCCTGTCGAGGGTCCGGCCGCCGCCTGTCCCCGAAGGGGAAGGCAACGAAAATTGGTGATCGCTTAACGCAAGGATGAACCGATATGCGAACCTTTGATCTTGCTCCGCTGTACCGTGCCACCGTTGGCTTCGATCAGATGGCCGACCTGATGGACCGCGTTCTGCGTGACAACGCGAATGCGCAGACGACCTACCCGCCCTACAACATCGAGAAGACCGGCGACGACGCCTGGGCCATCGAGATCGCCGTGGCGGGCTTCACCGATGACGAGCTGAACGTCGAGCAGCGCGAGAATGCGCTGATCGTGTCGGCGAAGAAGGCCGACGATGACTCGGGCCGCACCTACCTGCACCGTGGGATCGCCACCCGCGCCTTCGAGCGCCGCTTCCATCTTGCCGATCACGTCCGTGTCGAAGGTGCCCGCCACGTCAACGGCATGTTGATCGTCGAGTTGAAGCGCGAGGTGCCCGAGGCCCTCAAGCCCCGCCGCATCGCCATCGAAGCTGCGCCGAAGACGGTCGAGCACCAGGTCGCGGCCGGGTAAGCCAGACCTTTGACTGGCAAAGGCCGCGCCCAGCCGGGCGCGGCCTTTTTCGTGCGACGCTGGCTCCGTCCGGCGTCGGCGCGTCGGGGTGGATCAGCTCTTCTTCCTTGAGCGCGTCCCAGAACGACGGATCAACCGGGTTCGCCATCGCAGCCACGTCGTCGATCGCCTCGTCCGGGCGCCCCATGCCCACGACCACCGCCTGGCAGACATCGGGGGCCTTTGCGAATTGCAGCGCCGCAGCCAGCACGTCCACCCCGTGGTCGAAGGCAAGCTCCTTGATCTTGCGCCGCTTCTCCATCCGCGTGGCCGAGATCATCGTGTTCTCCGGGCCGTAGTGATAGCGGTGGACACCGGCAAGGAAACCCGCGTTCAGGGCCGAGCCGATGACGAAGCTGTTGCCCTTCTCGCGGGCCTTCGGGAACACCGTCTCGACCGCCTCGTCGTGCTCGATCAGGGAATACTGGCTGGCCAGAAGGTGCAGGTCGGGGTCGCTGTCCTCCATGCATTTCAGGATCGGCTCGGGGCAGTTGACGCCCATCCCCCAGGCCTTGATGACCCCCTCGTCGCGCAGTTCGCAAAGCGCGGGGAAAGCGCCCCCGACCGCTTCGGGCCAGACTTCGTCCCACGGCTTGGGCAGGGCGCCGTTGTCGGGCGACAGGTCGTGGACATAGACGATGTCGATGCTGTCGAGGCCGGTGCGCTGCAGCGAATCCTCGATCGAGCGCATTACGCCGTCCCGGCTGTAGTCGTAGACCTCGGCATTGGGCGAGGGCGAGAACGGCATCTGCTGCTGGTCGCGGTGTTCGCGCCCGGCTTTCAGAAGACGGCCGATCTTGGTGGACATCACGAAGCTGTCGCGCGGCTGGTGGTGCAGGAACTGGCCGTAGCGACGCTCGGCCAGGCCCAGCCCGTAATGGGGTGCGACATCGAAATAGCGGACGCCGCACTCCCACGCGGCGGCGAGCGTGTCGGCGGCCTGCGCGTCGGTGGTGACGCGGAATTCGTTGCCCAAGGACACGCCGCCCATGCCGAGGTCATGGGGCAGGCGGTAGTGGTCGGTGGTCATGGGGGATCCTGTCGTCGGTTTCATGGTCCGAACGGGTTCGGCGCCATGCTGTTCCGCGACAGGAAGGGCCGCCCGTCCGGCGGCCCTTCGCAGGCGTCAGATCTCGACGTCGAGGCAGACGTATTTCATCTCGAGATACTCGTCGATGCCGTGCCGCGAGCCCTCGCGCCCGAGGCCGGACTGCTTCACTCCGCCGAACGGCGCGACGGGAGTCGAGATCAGGCCGGTATTCACCCCGACGATGCCGTATTCCAGCGCTTCGGAGACGCGGGTGATCCGGCTGTAGTCCTTGGCGAAGAAATACGACGCGAGGCCGAAGATCGTGTCGTTGGCCAGCTGGATGCCCTCTTCCTCGGTCTCGAACCGGAAGAGCGGGGCGAGGGGGCCGAAGGTCTCCTCGGTCGCGAAGGCCATGTCCTGTGTCGCGCCGGTCACGATGGTCGGCTGAAAGAAGGTGCCGCCCATCTCGTGCCGGTCGCCGCCATAGATCACGTCGGCGCCCTTGGATTTGGCGTCGGCGATATGGTTCTCGACCTTCTGCACCGCATCCTCGTCGATCAGCGGACCGAAATCGACCTCGCCTTCGAGCGCGTCGCCCACGCTCATCTGCGACACCCGGTCCTTCAGCTTCTGCGCGAACGCATCATAGACGCCCGATTGCACGTAAAGGCGATTGGCGCAGACGCAGGTCTGTCCCGCATTGCGGAACTTGCAGGCGATGGCGCCCTCGACCGCCTTGTCGAGATCGGCATCGTCGAACACGAGGAAGGGGGCGTTGCCACCAAGCTCCATCGAGGTCTTCTTTACCTGATCGGCCGACTGCTTCAGCAGGATGCGCCCCACCTCGGTCGAGCCGGTGAAGGTCAGCTTGCTCACCTTCGGATTCTCGCAGAACTCCTTGCCGGTGCCCGAGCTGTCGGTCGAGGGCAGGACCGACAGGACCCCCTCGGGCAGGCCGGCGCGGGTCGCCAGCACGCCGAGCGCCAGCGACGACAGCGGCGTCAAGGATGGCGGGCGGACGACGAAGCTGCACCCGGCGGCCAGCGCGGGCCCGGCCTTGCGGGTGATCATCGCGTTGGGGAAGTTCCAGGGCGTGATGGCGGCAGCGACACCCACAGGCTGCTTGATGACGTGGATGCGCTTGTCGGGGGCATGGGAGGGGATGATCTCGCCGTAGATGCGGCGCCCCTCTTCGGCGAACCACTTGATGAAGCCCGCGCCGTAGATCACCTCGGCCTTGGCTTCGGCGACGGGCTTGCCCTGCTCGGCCGTCAGGATGAGGGCGAGGTCATCGGCATTTTCGACCATCAGGTCGTGCCATTTCATCAGGATGTCACGGCGATCCTCGGCGGTGCGTTTCGCCCAGGCCTTCTGCGCTTCGTAGGCGGCGTCGATGCCGCGGCCGATATCCTCGCGCGACAGGTCGGCGACCTCGGCCAGGACGTCGCCCTTGGCGGGATTCGTCACCCGGAACGTCTTTCCGCTTGCGGCGTCAGACCATTTTCCTCCCAGATAGGCGCGGCTCTGCAGCAGTTCGGGATCGGACAGGCGGGAGGCAAGATCGGTCTGGGCCATGGGAGAAACCTTCGGTTTGGAATGATGGCAGGCGTCTAAGGGGCGGGTGTGGCCGCGAGTTCCATGCCGCAACGGAACTGCGCCGCGTGTATGTTACTTCATCAAGAGGGCGGTGAAGGTGCGGCATGAAAGATATGGAACGACTCATGGCGCGGGACGCCGACTATGACAACAGCGGCGCCGTGCCGGACGCTGCCCGGTTCGGGCCCATGTGGCACGACGAAGCGCAGAATTTCCGAGACAAGCTGGGAGAGCGTGCCCGTTGCGCCATCCCCTACGGCGCCACGGCGCGCGAGAAGCTGGACCTGTTCCTGCCCGTGGGCGCGCCCGCAGGCCTCGTCGTGTTCGTCCACGGGGGATACTGGCGCTCGAAGCATCGGCATGACTGGTCGCATTTCGCCGAAGGCGCGCTGGCGCGCGGGCACGCCGTGGCCATGCCCTCGTACACGCTTGCCCCCGATGCACGCGTCTCGCAGATAACGCTGCAGATCAGCCAGGCCATCTCTGTTGCGGCGGACGAGGTGCCCGATGGGCCGATCCGTCTGGCAGGCCATTCGGCGGGCGGACACCTGGTGGCGCGCATGCTCTGCGCGGACCCGATGCTGCCGGTGGCGGTGGTCGACCGGCTGACGCATGTCCTGCCGATCTCACCCGTCTCGGACCTGCGGCCGCTGTTGAGCCTGTCGATGAACGACGACTTGAACCTGACGGCAGAAGAGGCGGTGCTGGAAAGCCCGATTCTCTGCGAGGTGGCCCATCAGAAGCCCGTGACTGTGTGGGTCGGTGGCGCCGAGTTGCCCGCCTTCCACGACCAGGCGCGGTGGCTGTCCGAAGCCTGGAACGCGGCCTTGGTCATCGACGAAGGGCGCCATCATTTCGACGTCATCGACGGGTTGCGCGGACCCGACACGCCGATGATGCGGGCTTTGTTCGCTGATTGAGAGGGCCGGCGGGAGCAAGCGCTCCGATGGGTCCGCAGTCAATCCTGTGCGCGGAGGATTTGTGCAGGACGGGCGGCCAACGGACCCCAGGCGAAGGCAAGGCCGGCGAGTAGCGTCAGCAGAACCCCGCCCGCGATGATGGCCAGGGCGGACATGGGCGCGAAGCGGTAGCTCGTCTCCATGATGTAGACCGACACACCCCAGCCGGCAGCCGCACCGGCGAGAGTCGCGACCAATCCGGCGGCAAGGCCGAGGATCGCCCAGCGGAGGGCGAAGCTCGCCAGGATTGTCGCGCGCGCGGCCCCGACCGTCTTGAGGATCGACGCCTCGTAGGTCCGGCCCCGCGTCCCCGCCGCCGCCGCGCCGATCAGCACCACCGCCCCGGTGACGAGCGTTGCGGACGCGCCGTAGGTGATCGCCGCGGCGACCCCCGCGAGGATGTCCGACACCCTGTCGATCGCGTCCCGCACCCGGATCGCGGTGATGTTCGGGAACTGGCCGGCGATGTCGCGCAGGATGCGGGCTTCGGCCTCGGGCGCGGCATAGATGGTGGCAATCCACGTGTGGGGTGCGCCCTGCAGCGCAGCGGGGTTCATCGAAAGCACGAACCCGATTCCGGCGGTCGAGAAGTCGACCTCCCGGAACGAGGTGATCTCTCCCTCAATGTCGCGGCCCAGGATGTTGATCTTGAGGCTATCGCCCAGCTCCAGCCCCAGTTCGGCGGCCTCTTCGGCAGCAAAGCTGATCTGGTTCGGCCCATCGTAGTCCGCAGGCCACCACTTCCCGGCAGTGATCGCCGTCTCGGGCGGCGGGGTCGGGGAATAGGTCACGCCGCGATCGCCGCGCAGGACCCAGTGCTCGCCCGCCACCTCTTCGGCGTCCTGGCCGTTGATCTGGGTGATGACGCCGCGCAGCATGGGGGCGGCCTCGACCCGTTCGACCTGTGGGTCGTCTTCGAGGGCGCGGATCGTGTCGATCTGGTCGGGCTGGATATCGACCATGAAGTAGGCCGGCGCGACGTCGGGCAGGTCGCGCTGGATCGCGGCGCGAAGGTTGGCGTCGATCTGCCCGACGGCGGCAAGCACCGTCAGCCCGAGGCCGAGCGACAGCACGACTGCGGCAGCCTCGCCCGAGGGGCCACCGACCGCGCCGAGCGCGGTGCGCAGCGCGGTGTTCCCGTGCAGCGCGGGAAGGCGCGCGAGCCGCCGGGCGAGGCGGCGCACCCCCCAGGCGGTGGCGAGCAGCGCCAAGAACGCGGCTAGAAGCCCGCCCGCGGTATAAAGCGTGAGCGTCGGGATGCCCGACAGCAGCGCCGCGGCCCCCACGAGAATCGCGAGGATCAGGACCGTCGCGACGATATAGCCGCGCCGGGGCAGGCCGCCCGGCAGGCCGCCGGCCTCGCGAAACAGCGCGGCGGCGCGGATGTCCTGCGCCTTGGCGAGCGGCCAGAGCGTGAAGAGCGCCGCGGCGAGGGTGCCATAAAGAGCGGCCTCGATCAGCGCCATCGGGTAGATCGAAATCGCGGCCGGGACCGGCAGGCGATCCTGAATCAGCGGCGCAAAGGCGACGGGCAGGGCGGCGCCGATCGCGAGGCCCAGAACGACCGCGATCGCGGTAATCGCGCCGATCTGGAGCGTGAAGGCCAGGAACAGCGTCCGTGCTTCGGCTCCCAGCGTCTTGAGCGTGGCAATCGTCGCGGTCCTTTCGACCATGTGCGCGCGCACGGCCGATGCGACGCCGACCCCGCCGACAGCCAGCCCCGCCAGCCCCACGAGCACGAGAAACGCCGACAGCCGCTCGATAAAGATCTGGATGCCGGGGGCGCCGTTGCGGCGGTCTCGCCAGCGGTAGCCCTCGTCGGGCATGGCGGCCGCTAAGCTCTCGCTTGCCGCGTCGAGGTCGGCCCCAGAGGGCAGGCGGAGGCGATACTCGGTCTCGTAGAGGGTGCCGGGCTGGAGCAGGCCGGTGCCTTCCAGGTCCTCGGTCAGGACAAGCGTGCGCGGGCCAAGGTCGAAGCCGCCGGCGGTGTTGTCGGGTTCGGTCACGATCCGGGCGGCGAGGCGGAAGGTCTTGTCGCCCAGCGTGAAGGTTTCGCCCACGGACAGGCCCAGGCGGTCGGCCAGGATCGGGTCCATCGCGGCTCCTGGCGGGTCGCCTGCCGTCGCCTCGGCCAAGGGCTGCGGCGGGTCGAGACGGAGCGTGCCGTAAATCGGGTAGGCGTCGTCCACGCCTTTCACTTCGGTCAGGGCGCGGTCGTCTCCGACAGCGACCATCGAGCGGAAGTCGACGATCTCGGAGACCTCGCTCAGATCTTCGAGGGCCGCGCGCTCGGCCTCGGTTGCGAAACGATAGGTGAACTCGACGCTGGCATCGCCGCCCAGAAGTGTCGCGCCTTCGCGGGCCAGCCCCTCAGTGATCGCCTCGCGGACCGACCCCACGGCGGCGATCGCGGCAATTCCGAGTGCGAGGCAGGCGAGGAAGACGCGAAAGCCCCGCAACCCACGCCGGAACCCGTTGCGCAACTCGCGGCGGGCGATGCTCAGGGCTGGGGTCACTCCGCCGCCTCGGCGGTGCGCGCCAGACGGCCGTCCTCCAGCCGGATCGTCCGCTGACAACGGGCGGCAAGGTCGGGCGCGTGGGTCACGAGGATGAGCGTCGCGCCGTGACGCTCGTTGAGGCCGAAGAGCAGGTCCATGATCGTCTGGCCCGTGGGGCCGTCGAGATTGCCGGTCGGCTCGTCCGCCAGCAGGATCTCGGGCCGGGGTGCCGCGGCGCGAGCGAGGGCGACGCGTTGCTGCTCGCCGCCCGACAGCTCGGACGGATAATGGTGCAGCCGGTGACCAAGGCCGACGGCCTCGAGTTCGGCCGCCGCGCGGTCGAACGCGTCACCGTGCCGCGCCAGTTCCAGCGGCGTCGCGACGTTTTCCAGCGCGGTCATCGTCGGGATCAGGTGGAAGGACTGGAACACTACGCCCATATGGGATCGACGGAAGCGGGCGAGCGCGTCCTCGTTCATCGCGGTCAGGTCATGACCGAGCGCGTGGACGGTGCCGCCCGTGGCCCGCTCGAGCCCGCCCATGACCATGAGGAGCGACGACTTGCCCGACCCGCTTGGCCCCACCAGCCCCACCGTCTCGCCCCGGCGCACGTCGAGCGTGACGCCCTTCAGGATCTCCAACGGCCCGGCATTGCCGTCGAGTGTGAGTTCCGTATTAGCGAGCGTGAGAATAGTGTCGGACATGTGTGTCTCCGTACTGCGTTCCGCATATGGGGCCGGGGCAACCGCGCTCAAGGCGGGCGCGCTGATCTGTCTGGCCGGGCCCGCGCTGGCAGAGGTCACGGTCGCGGCGCTGGGCGACTCGCTGACGCATGGCTACGGCCTGCGGCAGGACGAGGGCTTCGTCCCGCAGCTTCAGGCGTGGCTGGACGCCAAGGGAGCCGAGGTCGAGGTCATCAACGCCGGTGTCTCGGGCGACACGACGGCGGGCGGGCTCAGCCGTGTCGACTGGACGCTGACCGACGACGTGGACGCATTGATCGTGGCGCTGGGCGGGAACGACCTGCTGCGCGGGATCGACCCGGCCACGTCGATGGGCAACCTCGACGGTATCCTCGCGGCGGCGGACGAGGCGGGCGTCGAGGTGCTGCTGGTCGGCATGGAGGCACCCGGCAACTACGGGCAGGACTACAAGCGCGCCTTTGACGGGATGTATGGCGATCTGGCCGCGAAGTGGGGCGTGGCGCTTTCCGACAACACGTTCCTTGGTTCGCTGATGGCGATGGAGGACCGCGAGGCCGCCACCGCGACCTACATGCAGGGCGACGGCATCCACCCCAACGCCGAGGGCGTGAAGGTGGTCGTCGAGGCGCTGGGCCCCGCCGTGCTGGACCTGGTTGAGCGCGCCGAGGGCGACTGACGGGGTGGCGCCCGCCCGGCGCTTGGGCAATGCTGCGCGCCGGCAAGGAGGGTGCGCCATGGACATCGTTGAGACACTTCGCGGTATCGTCGGGCCTTCGCACGTCCTGACGGGCGACGACGCGGCGCCGTTCGCGCGGGACTGGACTGGACAGTACGAGGGCGCCCCCCTCTGCGCCGTGCGGCCGGGCTCGACCGAAGAGGTTGCCGCGGTCGTCAAGACAGCCGCGGCGGCAGGGGTGCCCGTGGTGCCGGTCGGCGGCAACACCGGCCTGATGGGTGGCACGCATGCGCCGGGGCGGATCGCCGTCAGCCTCGAACGGATGAACCGCATCCGCGAGATCCGGGACGGGGCCCGCATCGCGATCGCCGAGGCCGGCGTTGTCCTGAGCCAGCTGCACGAGGCCGCCGAGGCGCGTGGGCTGGTCTTTCCGCTGACCTTCGGCGCCAAGGGGTCGGCCCGGATCGGCGGCGTGCTCGGCACCAATGCGGGCGGGTCGAATGTGCTGCGCTATGGCAGCACGCGGGCGCTGTGCCTCGGGCTCGAAGTCGTGATGCCGGACGGGCAGGTGCTGAACGGCATGACGGAGCTGGTGAAGGACAACTCCGGCTACGACCTGCGCGACCTGTTCATCGGGGCCGAAGGGACGCTGGGGATCGTGACGGCCGCCGTCCTGCGCCTGCATCCCAAGCCACTTGCCTATGCGACGGCGATGGTCGCAACCCCCTCGGTCGGCGCGGCGCTGGAGCTTCTGAACCGGCTTCAGGGTGCGACGGGCGGGGCGGTCGAGGCGTTCGAGTACATGCCTCGCAGCTATTGGGCTGGCTGGAGCGCCCGCCATCCCGACGCCCGCGCGCCCTTTGTGCAGAGCTATGACCATACGGTGATGGTCGAGGTCGGCGCGACCGCGCCCCGCGATGCCGAGCCGGGGCCGGACGGCACGGTGCCGATCCAGGCCTATCTCGAGGATGTGCTGGGCGAGATGATCGAAGCCGGCGCGGCGCTCGACGCGGTGGTTGCCCGGTCCGGGGCGCAGCGGCGCGAGATGTGGGCGCGGCGCGAGGTGGCGGGCGAGCTGTCGCTGGGGTTGGGGCCGTTCGTGCTGACCGACGTGTCGGTGCCGCTCGACCGGGTCGAGACGTTTCTCGATGAGAGCTACGCCCGGCTCGAGACCGACGACCCCGACGTGCGCCATCTGGTGGTCAGCCATCTGGGGGACGGCAACCTGCACCTGACCGTCTGGCCCTCGGACGGCGATGCCGGCCACGACCGCGTGATGGAGATCGTCGAGGGCGTCGTCGCCGAGCTTGGCGGCTCGTTCTCGGCCGAGCATGGCATCGGGCTGGGAAAGAAGTCGGCGATGGCGCGGCGCAAGGATCAGGTCGCGCTCGAGGTGATGGGCAAGATCAAGGCGGCGCTGGATCCACAGGGCATCATGAATCCCGGGAAGGTGCTTCCCTGATATTGCGCGGGCGCGCGGGCCGTGCCAAGCGGCGCTCATGCAGGCCATCCGACTGATCGCGAGGGACCGGGCGCTTCAGCTCATCACCCTCGCATTCCTCCTACACGGCAGTTTCGCCGCCTCGCTGGTGCCCTACCGCTCGCTTCTGGGGGTGGAGTGGTTCGGGCTGTCCGACGGCATGTTCTCGCTGGTGTTTGCCTGCGGGTCCACGCTCAGCCTGTTCTGCGCCATCGGCGTGGGGGTGCTGACCGACCGGACCGGGCGGCGGCGCAACGCGGCACGGCTGGCTTCGGCGGCAGGGGTCGCGGGCGCGGCGCTGGTGTTCCTTGTGAACGAGACCTGGGCCTTCGTCGTCGCCCACATCCTGCTGTTTCCCATCGGGATGACCCTGTTCGCCCAGCTTTTCACGCTGGCGCGCCTCGCGGCGTCCGTCCACCCGCCCGAGGTTCGGACGGGACTTCTGTCGGCGATCCGTGCGGCCTTCGCAGTGCCCTTCGTCGTCGTGCTGCCCATCTGGTCGGTCGTGCTGTCGGCGGGCGTGCCGCTGATCTGGGTCTATGGCATCTGCGCGATAGCCGAGTTGACCACGCTGACGCTGTTCATCCTGGCCTGGCCGGCGGATGGACGGACGCTGTGGAAGGACGCGCCGTCGGGCCTGACGCTTGTGGGCGCGCTGCGCGAGCTGTCGGCCCCGCGGGTGGTCGGCGGGGCGGCAATGGTCGTCCTGGTGTTGTCGGGAGTGCAGATGTACCTGATCCTCGTCGGCCTGATCCTGACCGGGTTCGAGGGGCGCGATGCCGGCGACGTGGCGATCTTTGTCGGCGCCGTGGCGGCCTTGGAGATCCCGTTCATGCTGGCGATGTCGGGACCCTTGCAGCGCTTCGGGCAGGTCCGGGTGATCGCCTTCGGTGCGCTGATCTATGCCGCCTTTGTCGGGCTGATGCCGGTGCTCGGCCCGCTTCCGATCGTCTGGGTGCTGCCGCTGCTGGGTGCGCTGGGCGGCGCGGTGATCCTGACCGTGCCGAACGCCTACCTGCAGGACCTGATGGACGCGCGACCCGGCGCCGGGGGCTCGCTGATCGCTTTGTGCAACCTCGCGGCTCAGCTGTTGGCCGCGGCGCTGTTCGCGGCCGGGACGGCCGTGGGCGGATATGGCCTTGTGGCGTGGATCGGGGCCGCGGTCGTCGCGGCCGGTGGTGTGGGCCTGGCGCTGCGGGGCACGCCAAGCCGCGCGTGACACCATTGTCATCGCGCCCGGGGCCTGTAAGACAGGGCCGCACGCACGCGAGGAGCCTCATGAACGCCCCAGACCGCATCGGTATCGTCGGCACTGGCCTGATCGGCGCGGCGCTTGCCGCGCTCGTGGCTCGACGTGCGCCGAATGTCGCGATCGAGGCGGTCGAGCCGCAGGGCGCCTATCGCGAGACGGTCGCCGCGCAAATGCCCCGGATCACATGGCGGCACTGTGCCGAGGACCTCGCGCCGTGCGACATGGTTTTCCTGTGCTGCCCGCCGAATGCCGTCCAGCCGCTGGCGCGCGAGGTGCTCGCCGCGGGCGAGGGGCTGGTGATCGACGCAGGCTCGGTCAAGGGCCGCATCGTCGAGGGTCTCTCGGACGCGCCCCGCTTTATCGGCGGCCATCCCCTTGCCGGCGGCAATCGCCCCGGACCCTTCCGCGCCGAGCCGGACGCGCTGGTCGCCGCGCGCTTCGTGCTGACCCCGCACGCCGGCAATGCCGAGTCCGAGATCGAGCGGGTCGAGAGCTTCCTTGCCCGCCTCGGCTTCTCGGTGGTGCGGCTGAATGCTGCGGCGCATGACCAGATCGTGGCGCGCACCTCGCACCTGCCGCACCTTCTGTCCTACGCCTATGCCGGACTCCTGTCCGAGATGGACCCGGACGAGCTGGGGATCTTCGCGTCGCGCTCGACCCGGACCATGTCCCGCCACGCCGCGCAGAACACCCGCATGTGGGGCGAGATCCTCGAGCAGAACGGCCCAGCGGTCTCGGCCGCTCTGGACGAACTGATCCTTGAACTGATGACCCTGCGCAATGCCTTTGCCGGCCGCGGGGACAGCGTGGCAAAGCGCCTCGAACCGGCCGCCCAGACGGCCGCGATCCTCAACGGGAGCAACGACGAATGACCAAGATCGGCTATCTCGGCCAACCCGGCAGCTATTCGCACCAGGCCGCCACGCAACTGCGCCCCGAGGGCGAGCACGTGAACTTCCCCTCGTTCGAGGAACTCGTCGCCGCCTGCGAGCAGGGCGAGGTGGCCGAGTCCGTGCTGCCGCTGGAAAATTCGGAATCCGGCCGCATTCCCGACGTCCACCGGCTGGTGGTGTCGATGGAGCTGTTCATCGTCGGCGAGCTGCTGCTGGACGTCAGCCATTGCCTTGTGACCTGCGGCCCGGCTGTCGAGGCCGAGATCCACTCGATCTTCTCGCACCCGCAGGGGTTCCTGCAGTCGTCGAAGTTCCTGAAGGCGCGCTTCCCCGACGCGCAGCGCCGCACCCGGTCCGACACGGCCAGCGCCGTGCGCGAGGTCGTGGCCAGCGGCGACCGGCACATCGCGGCCATCGGGTCCGAGTTCGCCGCCAAGCACTATGGCGGCACGGTCTTGCATCGCGGCATCTCGAACCGCGAGGACAACATCACCCGCTTCGTGATCGTCGGGAAGGAAGCGACCTTCGACGAGACCGACGACATGTCCTCGCTGATCATCCAGGTCGGCCACAAGCCGGGCAGCCTCGTCCATGCACTGGCCGTGTTCGGCAACCACGGCGTGAACATCACCAAGCTCGAGACCTACATGATCTCGGAGCGGACCGAGCTGCCGACCTTCTACCTTGATATCGGCTGCGGCGGCCAGGCGCAGAAGCTGATCGACGCCATGTCCGAGATCGAGCCGCACATCTCGTATTCCAAGTTCCTCGGCTCTTACAAATCCGATCCGCGCCGCTCGGGCCGGAACGGGTTCCTGAAGCCGTGACGGAGATGACCATGACCAACGAGAAATTCGCCGACATCGCCTTCTTCGTCCCCGAGGAGAAGGCCAAGTTCGACGCCTTCGCCCGCGGCCGGTCGATCGCCGAACTGGGCAAGCTGGTCCTGTCGGTGCGCGGTGCCGAGCATGTGGGCGCTGCGGCCGAACCGCTCGCAGCCGCCTACCTGATCACCAACCTGCTGCTGATGAGCCGCGCGCAGCGACGCATCGCCAAGCTGGTCATCCTCGATATGGAGGGGACCGACCGGGCAGAGCTGTTCCCGGTGACGAACGCGCTGCGCTACTTCCTGATGGAGGATTACACCCAGCTCGACAATTTCGACGCATGGGTGACCTCGCTGAAGGAGGTGGCCGCCGTCTCACCCCGGCTTCGCGACGAGCTGAGCGACCTGTCGGATTTCATGACCTCGTCCGAGCTGGGCGATGCGGGATCGGGGCAGCGCAAGGCGGAAACGATGCTGGCCGTCCGCTCGCCCGATTTTGCCGAGGATCAGGGACTGATGGCCGACGTGGGCAACCCGTTCATGGTCCGCTTCCACGCCGCGGGCCAGGAAAGCCTCGATGTGCTGAGCCAGTCCGTGCACGGCGAGGCGTTCTCGCTGCGGGTGGCGAACTCGCGCGACGTGATCGTGATCGAGATCGACGGCAAGGATGTCGAGAAGGGGATCGCGCAGTGGATCGCGCGCCTGGACGACGTTCTCGACAACGCGCTTCTGGGGCTGAAGTCCGCCTGATCCTCAGCCGATCAGGCGCACAGCGAGCCTTCGGGCGCGCTCGGGCTCTGGCGTCCACAGGATCGCGACCTGCCAGGCCAGCCGGGCGCGGATGGCCTCGTCACTGTCAGCGGTGTCGAACATCCCGACATCGCGGCGGCAATTGTCCCAGCCGACGAGGCCGGGGCGACCGTCTTCGCACCAGATCAGGTTGCGCGCCGTCATGTCGCCGTGAACGATGGACAGCGGCAGGCCCTTGAGCGGCTGCCATGCCGCGCGGCAGGCGGCGGCGATGTCGCCGGGCAGGACGCTCATGTCGATGTCGCCGCTCTCGTCCGCTTGCAAAAGCGCCTGCGAGGACCGGAAGTCGGGCCGCTGCGGCACCCGGCGCGTCAGGTCGTGGAACATCTTGATCTGCGCGCGGACCTGCGACAGCTCGTCCGGGGCGAAGGGACGGCCGGGCATGTCCGGCTCGCAGGTCCACCCACGCTCGACCAGGCGGCCGTTCACGCCCGGGACGTGGTGCGCCACGGCAAAGCCCGCCCGTTCGGCAAGGTCGTGCACGTCGGCCAGCCACGCCACCGCCTCTTCGCTGCGCGTGGTGGTCCTGAAGAGCAGCTCGCCGCGCCGAACGCGTCGAGGGCCGGCAGGCGGAGGGGCGGCGTCGCTCATTCGGTCGCGGGTCGCGTCATTTCCAGTCGAAGAAGCCGTCGCCGGCGCGGGACAGAAGCGCGTCGGCCAGCTGGCGGCCCATCTCGGGACCGTCGGCGATGGGGCCTTCGATCTCGTCCGCGAGGCATTCGGACCCGTCCGTGCGCAGGATCTCGCCCCGAAGGCGCAGCGTGTCGCCCATCAGCTCGGCCAGCCCGGCGATCGGCGTCTCACAGGACCCGTCGAGCCGGGCGAGGAACGCGCGCTCGGCCGCGAGGCGCAGGCCGGTGTCGTGGTCGTGGATCGCCGCCAGCATCTCGGTCACGCGGTCGTCGGCGACGCGCCGTTCGATCCCGATGGCGCCCTGCGCGACGGCCGGCAGCATCTCGTCCTCGGGGATGGGCAGGCGGGGCACGTCATCGTCGCCGAGGCGGTTGAGGCCCGCCATGGCGAGGAAGGTCGCGTTGGCCACGCCATCCGCCAGCTTGCGCAGCCGGGTCTGCACGTTGCCGCGGAATTCAACCACGGTCAGGTCGGGCCGCCGGTTCAGAAGCTGCGCCTTGCGTCGCAGCGACGACGTACCCACCACGCGTCCTTCGGGCAGCTCGGCCAGCGTTCCGCCGTCGAGCGAGATGAACGCGTCGCGCGGGTCCTCGCGCGGGAGGTACGTGTCGAGCGTCAGCCCCTCGGGCTGGGCGACGGGCATGTCCTTCATCGAATGGACGGCGATGTCGATCTCGCCCGACAGCAGGGCCTCTTCGATCTCGCGCGTGAAGAGGCCCTTGCCGCCGATTTCCTTCAACGGGCGGTCGATCACGCGGTCGCCGGTGGTCTTGATGGTGACGATCTGGAACGCTTCGCCGGGCAGGTGGAAGGCCGTCGCCAGCCTGTCGCGCGTCTCGTTGGCCTGGGCAAGCGCCAGCGGCGAGCCGCGCGTGCCGATCTTCAGCGGGGTGTTCGGGGTGGGCATGTCCATGGCCCAAAGCCATAGGACGGCAGCCGGGGCGGGGCAACGGGCCTTGACACAGGCGCCAGCCCCCGTGACCAAGCGCGCGACCGGACGGAGGGCCATGATGACCAAGAAACTGCTGCGCGCGCTCGGGGGCGAAGTGATGGACGTGCCGCCCGCGTGGATGATGCGTCAGGCTGGGCGCTACCTGCCCGAATACCGCGAAACCCGGGCCAAGGCCGGCGACTTCCTGTCGCTATGCTACAACCCCGAGCTTGCGGCCGAGGTCACGCTGCAACCGATCCGCCGCTTCGGCTTCGACGCGGCGATCCTGTTCGCCGACATTCTGCTGGTGCCCCAGGCGCTTGGCGCCGACCTGTGGTTCGTCACCGGCGAGGGGCCGCGCCTGTCGCCCATCGACGCACCCGATGGGGTGGCGGCGCTGAAGCCCGTCGACGCGATCCACGAGACGCTGTCGCCGATCTACGAGACCGTCCGCATCCTGTCGCGCGAACTGCCCGAGGACGTGGCGCTGATCGGCTTTGCCGGCGCGCCCTGGACGGTGGCGACCTACATGATCGCCGGGCGCGGCACCCCGGATCAGGGGCCGGCCCATGCGCTGAAGGACGCCGACCGCGCCAGCTTTGACAAGCTGATGGAGCGGATCACCGAGGCGACGATCGAATACCTCTTGGCGCAGATCGACGCCGGAGCCGAGGTGGTCAAGATCTTCGACAGCTGGGCCGGCTCGCTGAAGGGCGATGACTTCCTCCGCTATGCGCAGGAGCCTGCGGCGCGGATCGTGGCGGAGCTGAAGGCGCGGCATCCGGGCATCCCCGTCATCGCCTTCCCGCGCGAGGCGGGCGAGCATTACGTCGGCTTCCACAAGGCCACCGGGGCGGATTGCGTTGCTCTCGATAATTCCGTCGATCCCGAGTGGGCAGCGTTGAACGTGCAGGTGTCGGGCTGCGTGCAGGGCAACCTGGCGCCGGGTCACATGGTGACGGGTGGGCAGGCGCTGGTGGACGAGGTGCGGCGCATCCGCGCGGCTTTTGCGGGCGGGCCGCACGTGTTCAACCTGGGCCACGGGATCACGCCGGATGCCGATCCCGAGAACGTGACCCTGATGCTCGAGACGCTGAGGGAGTAGGAACCGGGCGGTGCCTTGGCCGTTGCCGGGGCATGCTCGCTTTCCTTTCAGACCATTCCCAGGCGCTCACCGTGATCAGCAACATGATCATGACGATCATCTGGCTGGTCTATCTCAACCTCTTCTTCGTCAGCCACCGCCGGCAGAAGGCGCCGATGATCCTGATCAGCCGCGGGGCGGGGATCGGGCCCGAGGCACGGCTGTTCATCTCGAACATGGGGGCCGAGCCGATCTACGTCTCGGCCCTGATCGCTGACTGCTACACCGGCGACGAGGTGGCCACGGCCTTCATCACGCAAAACGACCACATCAGCGGCGAGGAACTGAGCTCTCCCGGCGCCGCGACGAACGAGGGGCCGCTGGGCTCCGGCGACTACATGGACGCCGGAAGTTTCGACAGCCTGATGAACAGGATCGAACGGCACTCGGACCATCCGCTGAAGGCCCGCGATGTGGACCGCGTCACGGTCACCGTCGTCGCCTCGACCGGATATTCGGCGCTCATTTCCGCGGCAAGCACGACCTACACGATCCTTCGCTCGGACGGTAACACGGTATTTCACCCCGAGCACATCTCGACCGTGCAGCACAGGGGCCTCAGGGCGAGACGGCGCGTCCGTCGCCGGCTTGAACAGCAGTCCGAGAGAGAGGTGAGCCTTGTCTCGGGAGACGAGGGCCGCGCCGCATCCGAGGCTGCCGCCTGAGGCAGAGGCCCGGTGGGCCAAGGCGCGGCATCCCGCCACGCCCGCGGAACGATGCGCCCGCCGCGACGCTGACTGGCCAACACGATCAAGAGGAAAAGACCATGCCGACGACTCCGACACCCGACGCTAAAGCACCCGACCTCAAGCTGTCGCTGATCATCGGGACGCAGTGGGACCTTGCCGATCAGAACCCCGGCGCGTTCACGCAGATCATCGTCTATCGCGGTCTGCATTGTCCGGTCTGCAAGCAGTACCTGTCGAAGATGCGCGAGCTTTACGAGCAGTTTCTCGAGAAGGGGGTGGAGACGATCCATGTCTCGATGGATAGCGAGGGCCGTGCGCGGCAGGCCCACGAAGACTGGCGCCTCGACCCGATCCCGATGGCCCACGGGCTGACCGAGGCGCAGGCGAAGGAGTGGGGCCTCTACCTCTCCGAGCCGATCCAGGAGAGCGAGAAGGGTGTCTTCGCCGAGCCTGCCGTGTTCTGGGTGCGACCAGATCAGCGGCTGTATCTGGCAAGCGTCTCGAACTCGCCCTTCGCGCGGCCCGACCTCGAAGAGCTGCTTGGCAAGGTCGATTTCATCAAGGAAAAGGACTATCCGGCGCGAGGTCGCAAGTCCGCCTGACGGCTTGCCGTGGGGCCTGTCGCGGCTAACATGCAGCGCCATACCCCACGATCACGGCCACTCCCACGTAGATCCCCGAGTCCGGCGACCGCCGCTTTGCCGCGGCCGTCGCGGTCAACCTGATCCTGACCGTCGCGCAATTCGTCGGCGGACTGCTGTCGGGCTCGCTCGCGCTGATCGTGGACGCGGTCCACAATCTCAGCGATGCGCTGTCCCTTGTCATCGCCTTCGCCGCGCGCCGGATCACACGCCGCCCGGCTGACGACACCATGACCTTCGGCTACGGCCGGGCCGAGGTGGTTGCGGCGCTTGTGAACCTGACCACGCTGATCGTCATCGGGTTGATGCTGGTCTATGAAGGGGTCCAGCGCCTGTTCGACCCGGTGCCGGTAGAGGGATGGATCGTCGTCATCCTCGCCGGCGTCGCAGTGGTCGTGGACCTGATCACGGTGCTTCTGACCGTGCGGATGGCGAACTCCTCGATGAACATCCGCGCGGCGTTCCTGCACAACCTTGCCGATGCGCTCGGGTCCGTGGCGGTGATCGTCGCGGGGACCCTGATCCTGCTCTACGACTGGCGGCTGGTGGACCCGCTCGTGACGCTGGGGATCGCCGCCTATATTCTGTGGCACGCGGGCAGCGAGTTGCGGCCGGTCATCCGGCTGCTCATACTCGCCGCACCTGCCGAGCCCGAGACCGAGCAGGTGCGCGCCGTCCTCGGCCGGATCGCCGGAGTCGAAGGCGTCCACCACGTCCACCTGTGGGAGATCGACGAACGGTGCCGGTCGAGGCGCATCTCGTCGTCGCCAATCCTGCCGACGGTCCCGAGGTCTGCCGCGCCGCGAAGGCCGCCCCGCAAGAGACGTTCGACATCGCCCACTCGACGCTCGAGGTCGAGACGCCCCGGACCGGCTGCGCCTGAGCGTCAGTCCGGCAGCTCGTCCGCGGGCACGATGGGAAAGAACACGCCGGCCGAGCGGACGCCGAACCAGTCGCCTTCGACCTCGCCCCTGTCGACCAGCCGATAAAAGCTCTTGCGGTCGATTCGCGCTTCCAGACCCCGCCGGACCATGACGTAGGGCGACGGCTCGCCGCTTTCGTCCCGCTCGACCCGGATGGGATGGTCGGCATCGGCGCTGACGCGGTCGCCGACATTGGTCGCGAAGGTCAACGTTCCGTCATCCTCCGTGAAGTCCACCGCGATGAAGGGCGCATCCTCGACCGTGATGCCGACCTTTTCGACCGGCGTGACGAGGAAATAGGCATCTCCCTCGCGTTTGAGGATGGTCGAAAACAGGCGCACCAGCCGGTGCCGCCCTATGGGCGTGCCCTCGTAGAACCACGTCCCGTCGCGCCGGATCTGCATGTCGATGTCACCGCAGAAGGGCGGGTCCCACTTCTCGACCGGCGGCAGGCCGCCCTTTGATGCGGCACGTGCGGCCTCGGCCAAGGCATTCGCGTCTGGCATCACGGCCATTTGTCTCAACCCCGCTTTTGTCATTTGTGCCCGCCGCGATACCTCTGCGATGGTGCGTGGAATGACCTAGTTGCCCAAGGAGCGATGTCATGGTGGACCCCATCCTGTACGAGATCGAGACGCTGGGCGACAAGCTTTCCCAGGCCCGTGCCTCGATCACCAAGCGATTCATCGGCCAGACCCGCGTGGTCGACCTGGTGCTGGCGACGCTGCTGTGCGGCGGGCATGGGCTGCTGATCGGTCTGCCCGGCCTCGGCAAGACGCGCCTGGTCGAAACGCTGTCGACCGTCATGGGCCTTGACGGCAAGCGCGTGCAGTTCACGCCCGACCTGATGCCCGCGGACATCCTGGGCTCGGAAGTGCTGGAAACCGGCGCCGACGGCAGCCGGGCGTTCAAGTTCATCCAGGGCCCGATCTTCACCCAGCTTCTGATGGCAGACGAGATCAACCGCGCCAGCCCCCGGACCCAGTCTGCCCTTCTGCAGGCGATGCAGGAGAAATCGGTGACCATCGCGGGCCAGGACCACGCGCTTGCCGCGCCCTTCCACGTCCTCGCCACCCAGAACCCGATCGAGCAGGAGGGGACCTATCCGCTACCCGAAGCGCAGCTTGACCGGTTCCTCGTGCAGATCGACGTGCCCTATCCCGACCGCGACACCGAGCGGGACATCCTGTTGGCGACCACCGGCTCGGCCGACGAAGCCGCCCACGCGGTATTCACCGATCACGATCTGATCGAGGCGCAGATGCTCCTTCGGCGGATGCCGGTGGGCGACGGCGTGACCGACGCGATCCTCGACCTGGTGCGCGCCTGCCGCCCCGAGGACCCGACGGCGCCCGATGTCGTGCGCACCCATGTCGGTTGGGGACCCGGCCCCCGCGCGGCGCAGGCGCTGATGCTGACAGCGCGCGCGCGCGCCCTCATCGACGGGCGGCTGGTGCCGAATGTCGAGGATGTGGCCGACATGGCCGAGCCGGTGCTGATCCACCGCATGGCCCTGACCTTTGCCGCGCGCGCCCGCGGCGAAAGCCTCGCCCGCGTGATTGCCGAAACGGTCGAACGCATGACGCAGGTGCGGTCGGTCGCGTGAGCGATCCCGTCGCCCTCCGCTCTCGCGCAGAGCATCTGGCCGCGCCGTTCCCGCCGCTGCTGGCCGGCGCGCGGCATCTGGCGGCGTCCGTCGTGCTGGGCTCGCACGGGCGCCGGCGGCCGGGGCAGGGCGATGAGTTCTGGCAGTATCGCCCGGCGGTCCAGGGAGACGAGGCGCGCAACATCGACTGGCGCCGCTCGGGCCGATCCGACGCGCATTTCATCCGCCAGATGGAATGGCAGGCCGCACAATCCGTGACGCTGTGGGTGGACCCTTCGGCGTCTATGCGCTTCGCCTCGTCGTCGAATATCCCCGAGAAGGGCGCGCGTGCGGCCGAACTGGGCCTTGCGCTTTCCATCCTGCTGAATCAGGCGGGCGAGCGGGTGGGCCTGATGGGCCACGACCTGCCCGCGCGGACGGGCGAAGTGCAGCTGATGCGCATGGCCGAGGCGCTGGACCGGGCCGAGCCGGGCGGCGAGTACGGCGCGCCCGAGGCGCGCGAGATGCCGTCGCGGTCGCGCGCGGTGTTCGTGTCGGACTTCCTCGGCGATCTCGGCCCCGCCCGCAAGGCGCTGACCGAGGCCGCCGATCGGGGCGTCTCGGGCGTGTTGATCCAGGTGCTCGACCCGCAGGAAGAGGCGTTCCCGTTCGACGGCCGCACGATCTTCGAGAGCATGGGCGGCACGATCCGGTATGAGACCCTGAAGGCCCGCGACCTGCGCGACCGCTACCTCGAGCGGCTGGCCGAGCGGAAGGCCGAGCTTGAGCACCTGTGCCGCACCACCGGCTGGCAATACAGCGTCCACCACACCGACCATTCGGCCAGTGGCATCCTGCTCTGGGCGTGGGCCGCGCTTGAGAGGGTCGTGTGATGTTGGTCCTCGGGCCCATCGGATTTACCGCGCCCTGGATACTGCTGGGACTGATCGTGCTGCCGATCCTGTGGATCCTGCTGCGCGCCGTCCCGCCCGCGCCGATCCGCCGGCGCTTTCCGGGGGTCGCGCTGCTGCTTGGCCTGCGGGACGAAGAGCACCAGGCCGACAAGACTCCGTGGTGGCTGCTTTTGCTGCGTTCGCTGACCATTGCCGCGCTGATTGCAGGGTTTGCAGGGCCGGTGCTGAACCCCGACCCGCGCGAGGCGGCCAGCGGACCGCTTCTGGTGCTGATGGACGGCACCTGGGCCGACGCCCGTGACTGGCCGCGCCGTATCGACCGGGTCGAACAGGCGCTCGACGAGGCCGTGCGAGAGGATCGTCCGATAGCCATCGTGGTGCTGACCGACCGCCCCGAGGGCGACCTGCCTTTCCGTGCGGCGCAGACGTGGAAGCCGCAGCTCGCAGGACTTGCGCCCTTGCCGTGGGCCCCTGAAGGCGCCGCGGACTGGGCGGCGGGGTTGGAGGGCTCGTTCGACACGATCTGGTTGTCGGACGGCTTGGCCTATGACTGGCGGGGCGACGTGCTCGAAGCGCTCGAGAGCCACGGCGCGGTCAGCGTGTTCCAAAGCCCGCGCCCGATCTATGGCCTGCGCCCCGCCACCTTCGAGGACGGTGCGATCGCCCTTTCCGTCACCCGCGCGCGGGCCGAGGGCGCTGCGACCGCGACAATCGCCGCCAGCGGCCTCGACCCGAACGGCATCGAGCGGCAGCTTGCCACAGCCGAGGTGAGCTTCGGCGATGACGCGACCGAGGCGGAACTGGCCCTGTCCCTTCCGCCCGAGCTGCGCAACCGCGTCAGCCGGTTCGAGATCGCAGGCATCCGCTCGGCCGGTGCCGTGACGCTGACCGATGATGCGCTGAAGCGGCGCGAGGTCGCGCTGATCGCCGGGCGCGATGACCGCGAAGAGCTCGAACTGCTGAACCCCACGCACTACCTCGAACGGGCGCTCGCGCCGGTGGCGGACCTTGTGGACGGGTCGCTGTCCGACGTCCTGCTGACCAATCCCGACGCCATCATCCTGGCCGACGTCGCCACGATCCCCGCCGGGCAGGCCGAGGACTTGCGCGCATGGGTCGAGGATGGCGGACTTCTCGTGCGTTTTGCCGGTCCGCGCGTGGCGGGGTCCGAGCTGTCGCGCGAGCGTGAGGACCCGCTGATGCCGGTGCGCCTGCGCGCCGGTGGCCGCTCGGTCGGCGGCGCGATGAGCTGGGGCGAACCCAAGACATTGCGGGCCTTCGACACGGCATCGCCCTTCGCGGGCCTGACGATCCCCGACGACGTGGCGGTGAACGCGCAGGTGCTGGCCCAGCCCGACCCGAGCCTGTCGGACCGTACGATCGCCTCGCTTGCGGACGGCACACCGCTTGTCACGCGCAAGCGGATCGGGGCGGGGCAGGTGGTGTTGTTTCATGTGACGGCGAACGCCGAATGGTCCAGCCTGCCGCTGTCGGGCCTCTTCGTGTCGATGCTCGAGCGGCTGGCCGTCTCGACCCGACCGGCGCTTCGCGAGGCTGAAGAACTGACCGGCACCACCTGGACCCTCGACCAGCGGGTCGATGCGTTCGGCGAAGTCGAAGAGGCCGACGCGCTGCCCGGCGTGCCGGGCGAGCGGCTGGCCGCGGGTGAGCCGGGCCCCGAGGCACCCCCCGGTCTCTATGCCGGCGAGGATCGCCGCATCGCGCTGAACGTCATCGGCCCCGACACCGTGCTTGCGCCCGCGACATGGCCGCGCCGCATCCCGGTCGAGGGGCTACAGACCAGCGAAGAACGCCCCCTCGGCGGTCTGCTGTTGTCCTTGGCCGTACTCCTCCTGGCGCTCGACGTGCTGGCGGCGCTGTGGCTTGCGGGGCGCCTGACGGGGCCGCGGGCGGCGGCGCTCGTCGCGACGCTGGCCCTCGTCCCGATCGGGAGCGAGGTTCGGGCGCAGGACGCGGGATACGATACGGACGAGAGCTTTGCCGTGGACGTGACCTCGGGCGTCACGCTCGCCCATGTCCTGACGGGCGACCCGGAGGTGGACCGCGTGGCCGCCGCAGGGCTCGAAGGGCTGGGTCAGACGCTGTTCCGCCGCACCTCGGTCGAGCCGGAGGAGCCGGTGGGCGTAAACCTCGAAGAGGACGAGCTGGCGCTTTTCCCGTTCCTCTACTGGCCCGTCGTCGAAGACATGGAACGGCCCTCGGACGAGGCCTATGCCAAGCTGAATGCCTACCTGCGCACCGGCGGCATGATCCTGTTCGACACGCGGGACGCCGACGTGGCGGGAAGCGGCGGCACCACGCCTGCGGCGCGCGCATTGCAAGAGCTGGCACGCCCGCTCGACATCCCGCCGCTCGAGCCGATTCCGGATGACCACGTCCTGACGCGGACCTTCTACCTGTTGCAGGACTTCCCCGGGCGGCACCGCGAGGGCACGCTCTGGGTCGAAGCCGCGCCGCCCGGCACCGAGACGGTCGAAGGCATGCCATTCCGCGATCTCAACGACAACGTGACGCCTGTGGTGATCGGCGGCAACGACTGGGCCGCGGCTTGGGCGGTGGACGATCAGGCGCGGCGCATGTTCCCGGTGGGTCGCGGATATGCCGGCGAGCAGCAGCGCGAGATCGCCCTGCGCTTCGGCGTGAACCTGATCATGCATGTGCTGACCGGCAACTACAAATCCGATCAGGTACACGTGCCCGCCCTGCTCGACCGGCTGGGAAATTGACCGGCCCGCGCACCGTGCAAGATGAAGGCCCGCGCATTGCGCGAGATGAAGGCCCGCGCGTTGCGCAAGATGAAGGCCCGCGCATTGCGCAAGATGAAGGCCCGCGCATTGCGCAAGATGAAGGATAGAGCGCCTTGACCGAGACCGTGATCTTCGACCCGCTCGTTCCCTGGGCGGTGATCGCCGTGCTGGCGGCGGTGGCGGTGCTGGTCGTCGGCCTCGCCCTGTGGCGGGGCTTGGGCGGCTGGTGGCTGCGCGGACTGGCGACTGTGGCGCTGCTGGCGGTGCTGTCGGGGCCGTCGCTGCAGAGCGAGGAACGCGCGCCGCTGACGGACATCGTGATCGCGGTGGTGGACGAGAGCGCGTCGCAGCGAATCTCTGACCGCGCGGCGCAGTCCAAGGCGGCGCTAGAGCGGCTCGAGGCCGAGGTCGCGGCGCTTGAAAACACCGAGCTGCGCGTGGTGCGCGTGGGCGACGGGCAGGATGACGAAGGCAGCCTTCTGATGACGGCCTTGGCCGAGGCCATGGCCGAGGAACCGCGGGCGCGGATCGCGGGGGCGGTCCTGATCTCGGACGGGCGGCTTCACGACATTGAGCAGGCGCCCGACCTTCCGGCGCCGCTGCACCTGTTGATGACGGGCCACGCAGAGGACTGGGACCGGCGGCTCGAGATCACGACGGCGCCCGCCTTCGGCATCCTGGGCGAAGAGGTTGCGCTGCGGCTGCGGGTCGAGGACCAGGGCGCCGTGCCCGCGGATCAGCAGGGGCCCGTCGAGTTGCAGATCGCCGTGGACGGGGGCGCGCCGCAGAGCTTCACCGTGCCAACGGGCGAAGAGCTGGAGCTGCCGGTGGTGCTGTCACATGCCGGCATGAACGTCATCCAGTTCAACGTGCCGGTCGCCGAGGGCGAGCTGACCGACCGCAACAACGCAGCGGTGGTGCAGATGAACGGGGTGCGCGACCGGCTGCGGGTGCTTCTGGTGTCGGGCGAGCCGCATCCGGGCGAGCGGACGTGGCGCAACCTGCTGAAGTCCGATTCCAGTGTCGACCTGGTGCACTTCACCATTCTCAGGCCACCCGAAAAACAGGACGGCGTGCCGGTGACCGAGCTGTCGTTGATCGCGTTTCCGACGCGCGAACTGTTCCTCGAGAAGATCGACGAGTTCGACCTCATCATCTTCGACCGCTATCAACTTCGAGGGATTCTCCCGGCGCTCTACCTCGATAACGTGCGGCAGTATGTCGAGAACGGTGGCGCGATCCTTGTCGCCGCCGGTCCGGATTTTGCGACCGCCGCGTCGCTTTATCGGTCGCCCCTGGGAGAGATCCTGCCCGCCGCGCCGACGTCGCGGGTCTTGGAGCAGGCCTACCTGCCGCAACTCACCGATGCCGGACGCCGCCACCCGGTGACGCAAGGTCTTGGCGGGGGCGGCGAGGAACCCGACTGGGGGCGCTGGCTGCGCCAGATCGAGCTGGAGCCCTTGTCCGGCACCGTGGTGATGACCGGGATCGGCGATAGCCCTCTTCTGGTGCTCGACCGGGTGGGCGAGGGGCGCGTGGCGCTTCTGGGGTCGGATCACGCTTGGCTCTGGTCCCGCGGGTTCGAAGGCGGCGGACCACAACTCGACTTGCTACGGCGCGTGGCGCACTGGTCGATGAAAGAGCCTGAACTGGAAGAAGAGGCGCTGGCTGCCACCGCCGACGGGCAGACCATGACCATCACCCGCCGCACGCTCGAGGATGAGGCCGGCCCGGTCGAGATCGAGGGACCGGCGGGCGAGACGGTCAGGCTTGAGATGGAAGAGGTCGCGCCGGGACGGTTCCAGGCTGTCTATCAAGGCCCGGAGATCGGTCTCTATCGTTTGCGGCAGGGGGAAGAGGAGGCGGTGATCGCGCTCGGCCCCCAATCGCCCCGCGAGTTCGCCGAGACGGTCGCCAGCGGCGAGGCTCTGGAGCCAGTGATCGACGCGACGCAGGGCGGCATTCGCACCATCGAGGACGGCGTGCCCGACCTGCGTCAGGTGCGCGAGGGGCGGCCGGCCGCCGGGCGCGGGTGGATCGGGATCACGCCGCGCGGCGCCTACCTGACCGCCGATGTTACCGCGGTGCCGCTTCTGCCCGCATGGCTGTGGCTGCTGGTCGCGGGCCTGCTCGCTATCGGAGCATGGCTGCGCGAAGGGCGGCGGTAGGCGCGCAAGCCGCTCTCGAATACGTGGCGTGCGGGCCGCGGGGAGATACGGCGGGTTGCGTGTCTCGCGGGTTGCCCATAGATGGGGGCGGTCACGCGAGACGGGATGCCGCTTCATGGAAAATATCGTCCTCACCATCCACCTGATCCTGGCCCTGTGCCTGATCGGTGTCGTGCTGCTTCAGCGCTCGGAAGGCGGTGGGCTTGGCATGGGCGGCGGAGGCGGCACCATGTCGGCACGCGGGGCGGCGACCGCCCTCGGCAAGATGACCTGGGGCCTGGCCGCCGCGTTCATCTGCACCTCGATCTGGCTGACGGTCATCGCCGCGCAGAACACGTCCGACAGCTCGGTCCTGGACCGGCTTGGCGTGCAGGGCGCCCCGGTGCAGGAAGGCGACCAATCGCCCAGCGTGCCGGAATTGGGCGGCGACCTTCTGCCGCCGACGGCCGTGCCGGACGCCACGCTGCCGCCCCGGGCGGAGTAAGGCGGGGGAGCGCGCCGGTTGCGGGCGGCGCGCGAATGCCCTAGGCACCAAATCCCGTGAGGGGCCCAGACGGGCCGTTCGGATTCCTTCGACATCACGGGGAGCTCCCGCATGGCGCGTTACGTTTTCATCACTGGCGGCGTGGTTTCGTCCCTTGGAAAAGGGCTGGCCTCGGCCGCACTCGGGGCGCTTTTGCAGGCCCGCGGCTTCAGCGTCCGGCTGCGCAAGCTCGACCCCTACCTGAATGTCGATCCCGGCACGATGAGCCCGTTCGAGCATGGCGAGGTCTTCGTCACCGATGACGGCGCCGAAACCGACCTGGACCTCGGCCATTACGAGCGGTTCACGGGCGTCGCGGCGCGATCCACGGATTCGGTATCATCGGGGCGGATCTATTCTTCGGTGCTCGAGAAGGAGCGGCGTGGCGACTACCTCGGCAAGACGATCCAGGTGATTCCGCACGTCACCAACGAGATCAAGGATTTCCTGACCATCGGCGCCGACGAGGTGGATTTCCAACTGTGCGAGATCGGCGGCACCGTCGGCGACATCGAGGGCCTGCCTTTCTTCGAGGCGATCCGCCAGTTCGCGCAGGAGCGGCCGCGGGGGCAGTGCATCTTCATGCACCTGACCCTGCTGCCCTGGATCGCGGCGAGCGGCGAGTTGAAGACCAAGCCCACGCAGCACAGCGTGAAGGAGCTGCGCTCCATCGGGATCGCGCCGGACGTGCTGGTCTGCCGGTCCGAGCGGCCGATCCCCGAGAAGGAGCGCGAGAAGCTCGCCCTGTTCTGCAACGTGCGCCCCGACAGCGTGATCGCGGCCTATGACCTGAAATCGATCTACGAGGCGCCCTTGGCCTATCACCGCGAGGGGCTCGACCAGGCGGTGCTGGATGCGTTCGGGATCAGCCCCGCGCCGAAGCCGACCCTCGATCGCTGGCACGACGTGGCGGACCGGGTGTTCAATCCCGAGGGCGAGGTCAAGATCGCCATCGTAGGCAAGTACACGCAGCTTGAGGACGCCTACAAATCCATCGCCGAGGCGCTGACGCATGGCGGCATGGCGAACCGGGTGAAGGTCAAGATCGAATGGGTCGATGCCGAAATCTTCGATCGTGAAGATCCGGCGCCTCATCTCGAACCCTACGATGCCATCCTCGTTCCCGGCGGGTTTGGCGAGCGTGGAACCGAGGGCAAGATCAAGGCGGCGCAATTCGCCCGGGAGCACAAGATTCCCTATCTCGGGATTTGCCTGGGCATGCAGATGGCCGTGGTCGAGGCCGCCCGGAATCTTGCGGGACTCGAGAATGCGGGAAGCCAGGAGTTCGACCACGAGGCGGGCGCAGAGCGGTTCGAACCCGTGATCTTCCACCTAAAGGAGTGGATCAAGGACAACCAGACCATCGCCCGCGACGTGCTGGACCAGAAGGGCGGCACGATGCGCCTCGGAGCCTACACGGCGCACCTCAAGGAAGGTTCCAAGGTCGCCGAGGTCTATGGAAGCCACCGCATCGAAGAGCGGCATCGCCACCGCTACGAGGTGGACATCAAGTATCGGGAAGCGCTGGAAGCGCAGGGGCTTTGCTTCTCCGGCATGTCGCCGGATGGACGTCTGCCCGAGATCGTCGAGGTCGCGGATCACCCCTGGTTCATCGGCGTGCAGTTCCACCCCGAGCTGAAGTCCAAGCCGTTCGCACCGCACCCGCTCTTCGCCGACTTCGTGCGCGCGGCAAAGAAAGTGTCGCGCCTCGTTTGACGGCAGAATCGTCAAAGCTACATATTAATAACAATTGCATCGGTACCCGCAGGGCGCGTATTATCAACCTTGGCGGAAGTCCCCGTCGTGCGGCCCGATTATTAGATGCCAAGTGCCGCTTCCGACGTATTGTCTTCGGGAGACCATTGTGACGGCGAGAGTTTTCAGGTGCCCATATTGCAGCCATCGCCTGCGCTTGGGGGCGCAGTCTTGCGGTGCTTGCGCAATGCCGACACCTTCGCGAAACAGGCGCGTTTTTCTCGCATTCGCGTCGCTGGGCGGTGCGGTAGTTCTGGCCGCGGGCGTTTTTCTGGCCGCGGGCGCGATGAGCACCCGGATACTGCCTTTCGTGACGACCCTGCCGGCAGGAACGCTTGGGGCGCCCGGCTGTTGTGTAGTCACGAGCTAGCAACGCGTAAGGGGTGTTCCGATGAACGAGAACAAGACGGACGGCAAGGCAGAAGAGATCAAGGGGCGGGTCAAGGAAGCGACCGGCGACCTCTCGGGCAATGACGAGATGAAGCGCGAGGGTCAGAAGGATCAGGCCAAGGGCAACGTCCGGCAAGCCGCCGGCGAGGTCGAAGAGACGGCAAAATCCGCGGCCGGTTCGCTCAAGAGCGACACGCATGGCGGATCTGGCGACAAGCCCCGCGAGGATCGCTGAGTCTCAACCATTATCCAGATGAATGACGGGCGCCCGGTCGGCGCCCGTTTTTCTTGTGCGTGAGCTCTGCTATCTCTGCGCACGCGCGACCGTGGAGAGAATGAAATGAGCGAATTCGACTACGACCTTTTCGTGATCGGCGGCGGATCGGGCGGCGTGCGCGCCGCGCGCACCGCCGCGGCGACCGGCGCGCGGGTCGCCATGGCCGAGGAAAGCCGGATGGGCGGTACTTGTGTCATCCGGGGCTGCGTCCCCAAGAAGCTGATGGTGTTCGCCTCGACCTTCCCGCAGGAGGTCGAGAACGCTGCCAGATACGGCTGGGACGCGCAGATCGGCGCCTTTGACTGGCAAGCCTTCCGCACGCGCCTGCACGCCGAACTGGACCGGCTCGAGGGGGTCTACCGCACGATGCTCGGCAAGTCGGGGGTCGAGACCTTCGACACCCGTGCCCGCCTCGCGGGACCGCACGAGGTCGAGCTGGCCGATGGCACGATCAAGAGCGCCAGGCACATCCTCATCGCCGTTGGCGGCCGCCCCGTGCGCCCGCCTTATGCGAGTGGCAGGATCGGCCTTGTCTCGGACGACATGTTCGACCTCGACACGCTGCCGAAATCGCTGCTCATCGTCGGTGGCGGCTATATCGGCTGCGAGTTCGCCTGCATGATGGCGGGCCTGGGCGTGAACGTGACGATGTACCTGCGCGGCGGACAGATCCTCAACGGCTTCGACGAAGAATGCCGCGGGCTCGTCGCCGAGATGATGCGCGGGCGCGGGATCGACATCCATACCGGCACCTCGGTCGTGAACATGGACCGCGCGGATACCGAGCACACCCCCACCGGCGGCGTTTCGGACGCGGCCATGGGGGCGCCGGTCGGCGAAGAAACGACCGATCCGGCCGAGACGCCGGACCGTGGGAAACACGGTCCGATTTGGGTGAAGGCCACGAACGGGCGCGAAGAGGTGTTCGACCAGGTGCTGTTCGCCACCGGTCGCGCCCCCAACACCGAAGGAATGGGCTTGGCCGAGATCGGGGTGGAGCTTGGCCGGCGGGGCGAGATCGTCGTCGACCGCTACAGCCAGACCAGCGTCCCCTCGATCTATGCTATCGGAGACGTGACCGACCGTGTGCAGCTGACGCCGGTGGCAATTCGCGAGGCGATGGCCTTTACCCGCACCGTGTTTCAGGGGCAGGACTGCCCCGTGGATCACGAGCTGATCCCTTCGGCCGTTTTCACCCAGCCCGAGCTGGGCTCGGTCGGCATGACCGAGGAGCAGGCCCGGGCGACGCACGAGATCGAAGTCTACGCGACCTCGTTCCGGGCCATGAAAACCGCGTTCGTCGAGTGCCCGGACCGCACAATGTTCAAGCTGATCGTGGACAAGGAAACGCGGGTGGTCCTGGGCGCACACATCGTATCCGAAGGGGCGGGCGAGTGGATCCAGCTGGTCGGCATCGCGGTGAAGAACGGACTGACGAAAGAGCAATTCGACGCCACCTGTGCGGTGCATCCCACGGCCACCGAGGAACTCGTCACCATGTCGCAGCCGCGCGCTTGAGCTTGAACAGGTTTCCCTTCATGCGCATCTAGACCACGTTACACGGGACATCTTAAACGCAAGGGGACTCACCGAACATGGCGAGCAACAATGGCGGCCCCTGGGGCGGTTCTGGCAACAGGGGCAGCGGCGGCGGTGGCGGAGACCGTCGCCCCCCTGGCCAGCGACCTGGTCCGGGCGGCAACGGGCAAGTGCCCGACATCGACCAGATCATGAAGAAGGGACAGGAGCAGCTGCGCGTCCTGATGGGCGGCAAGGGCGGCACCGGCAATGGCGGCGGTGGCGGCACCGGCGGCCCGAGCTTCGGGCGCGGCACGTGGATTCTGGCCGGGCTCGTCCTCGTGGGTCTGTGGCTTTTCGCCAGCTTCTACACGGTGCGTCCCGAAGAGCAGTCGGTCGAACTGTTCCTGGGCGACTACTCGTCGACCGGGCAGCCGGGCCTGAACTTCGCGCCGTGGCCCGTCGTCACCGCCGAAGTGCTTCCGGTTTCGAACGAACAGACCGAAGAGCTGGGCGTCGGCCGCGGCACGAATGCCGACGACGGTCTGATGCTGACGACCGACGAGAACATCGTGGATATCGACTTCGAGGTCGTCTGGAACATCAGCGATCCGGCCCAGTTCCTGTTCAATCTCGCCGAACCGGTCGAGACCATCCGCTCGGTCTCGGAATCGGCAATGCGTGAGGTTATCGCCCAGTCCGAACTGGCGCCGATCCTGAACCGTGACCGGGGCCTTGTCGCCCAGACGGTGGAAGACCTGATCCAGAGCACGCTCGACAGCTATAATAGCGGCGTGAACATCATTCGTCTGAACCTCGACAAGGCGGACCCGCCCGCCGAGGTGATCGACGCCTTCCGCGACGTGCAGGCCGCCGAGCAGGAGCGCGACCGGCTGCAGCGTCAGGCCGACGCCTATGCGAACCGCGTGTTGGCCGGCGCCCGGGGTGAGGCAGCGCAGATCCTCGAAGAGGCCGAAGCCTACCGCGCCCAGGTCGTCAACGAGGCCCGCGGTGAAGCCTCGCGCTTTTCGGCGGTGCTGGGCGAGTACCAGCGCGCGCCCGAAGTAACCCGGAAGCGCCTGTACCTCGAGACGATGGAGAACGTCCTTGGCCGCGTGGACAAGGTCATCCTCGACGAGCAGGAAGGCGCCGGTGGCCAGGGTGTCGTGCCTTACCTGCCGATCAATGAATTGGGCCGGAATCGCACCGCCGCCCAGACGACCCAGACCAACGGAGGGGCGAACTGATGCGGAAGGCATATATCTTCCTCGGGATTACGATCGTCGCGATCTTTATCATCCTGTCGTCCATCTTCGTGGTGGACGAGCGCGAGAAGGCCCTCGTCCTGCAGTTCGGCCAGATCAAGGCCGTCAAGGAAGAGCCGGGCCTGTCCTTCAAGGTGCCGATCATCCAGGAGGTCGTGACCTATGACGACCGTATCCTGTCGCTCGACACCGATCCGATCGAAGTGACGCCCTCGGACGACCGCCGCCTGATCGTGGACGCCTTCGCGCGCTACCGGATCGAGAATGTCGAGCAGTTCCGCCGTGCCGTTGGCGTCGGGGGCCTGCGCTCGGCCGAGGAACGGCTGGGCCGGATCCTGATTGCGCAGACCCGCGAAGTGCTGGGTTCGGCCGGGGTGACCTCGAACACCATCCTGTCCGAAGACCGCTCGGTCCTGATGGAACGGATCACCACGCAGGCTCGTGCGGAATCCGGGGATCTGGGGATCGAGATCATCGACGTACGCCTCAAGCAGACGGCGTTGCCGCAGCAGAACCTTGCCGCGACCTTCGACCGGATGCGCGCCGAGCGTGAGCGCGAGGCGACGGACGAGCGCGCTCGCGGTGAAGAGGCCGCACAGCGCGTCCGCGCCCAGGCGGACCGGACGCGGGTCGAACTGGTGTCGGATGCCGAGCGTGAGGCCGAGATTGCCCGAGGCGAGGCCGACGCCGAGCGGAACCGTGTCTTTGCGGACGCCTTCGGCGCGGATCCGGAATTCTTCGAGTTCTACCGCTCGCTCACAGCCTACGAGCGCGCGCTGCGCGAGGGCAACTCGACACTGATCCTGTCGCCTGACAGCGAGTTCTTCAACTACCTCAAGGCCTCCAACCCCGAGGGTGGAGTTTCTTCGGAGGACAGTTCAGGAACGAATGGCGGTGGCGCTGCGGCGACCATCCCGAGTGGCGAGGAAAGCGCTGCGGACGAGGGAGACGATACCGCGCCCGAGGTCGTGCTGAACGGCACCGAGGCCGACGGCGAGGCGGCGGCTCAGACCAACTGATGGGCACACTCCTACTGGTGCTGGGCGGCGTTGCCGTGCTGGAGGGTCTCGTCCTGGCCCTCCTCCCGCACCGGATCGAAGACATCCTGAACCAGCTCAGGACCTTTCCCATCGAGGCTCGCCGTCTGGCGGGCCTCATTGCCATGGTGGCCGGCGTCGCGCTTGTCGCCCTGGCTCACAGCGTTGGTGTCTGACTGTCCAGATTACATTGTTTCACGTGGTATTGAGGCTGCGCGACTGATCGTTGTGTTGAGGGTGGTCGGTCTTATCTTCTACGACATGCGAGGCATCAGCAGGACGATCGAACGTCCGGCAGACCCGCAAGGCATTCGACCTCAAGGAGAGCAGAGTGACGAGACTCACCACTACCCCCGCGCGCCAGGTTCGCCGTCTGACCACGGCCCTGATGTTGGGCACCGCCGCGATCGTCGCGCCGGCGGTCAGCGCGAACGCCACCCCCGAGACCTTCGCCCCGCTGGCCGAGCAGATCAGCAATTCGGTGGTCAACATCACCACCTCGACCATGGTGTCGCGCGAAGCGATGCAGATGCCGCAGATCCCGGAGGGCTCGCCTTTCGAGGACTTTTTCCGCGACTTCATGGAACGTAACCCCGAGCAGGGCGCCCCCCGCCGCAGCCAGGCGCTGGGCTCGGGCTTCGTGATCTCGGAAGACGGCTACATCGTGACGAACAACCACGTCATCGAAGGCGCCGACGAGATCCAGATCGACTTCTACAACGGCGATACCCTCGACGCCGAGATCGTCGGCACCGATCCGCAGACCGACATCGCCCTGCTGAAAGTGGCCAGCGACGCGCCGCTCCAGCCGGTGCCGTTCGGAAACTCGGACGAGGCCGCAGTGGGCGACTGGGTCATGGCCATGGGCAACCCGCTCGGGCAGGGTTTCTCGGTTTCGGCCGGGATCGTGTCGGCACGGAACCGCGCGCTCACCGGCACCTATGACGATTACATCCAGACCGATGCCGCCATCAACCGCGGCAACTCGGGCGGACCGCTGTTCAACATGGACGGCGAAGTGGTCGGCGTGAACACCGCTATCCTGTCGCCCAACGGCGGCTCGATCGGCATCGGGTTCGCCATGTCGTCGAACGTGGTCCAGAACGTGGTCGACCAACTTCGCGAGTTCGGCGAAACCCGCCGCGGCTGGCTGGGCGTCCATATCCAGGACGTGACCGAGGACATAGCCGAAAGCATGGCTCTTGAAGAAGCCGCCGGTGCGCTCGTGACAGACGTGCCCGCGGGTCCCGCCGAAGCGGCGGGGATCGAAGCTGGCGACGTGATCACCTCGTTCAACGGTGCCGAGGTCGAGGATACCCGCAGCCTTGTCCGCCGCGTCGGCGATGCGCCCGTGGGCGACACCGTGCCGCTGACCGTCTACCGCAATGGTGACGAGGTCGAGCTGGAGGTTACCCTTGGCCGCCGCGAGGAAGCCGAAGCCGTGCGTGCCGCCGTCCAGAGCGACGAGACGCAGGAAAGCGAAGAGACGAGCGTGCTCGGCGTCAGCGTGCAACCGCTGACCGACGAGATGCGCGAGCAGCTGGGCCTGCCGGCCGATCAGCAGGGCCTTGCCGTGACCGATGTGGCCAGCGACAGCGAAGCCTACGAGAAGGGCATCCGCGCGGGCGACGTTATCACCGAGGCCGGGCAGGAGCAGATCGCTTCTGTCGCGGATCTCGAGGAGCGGATCGAGGCTGCCCGTGAGGCGGGGCGTCGGTCGCTGCTGCTGCTTCTGCGGCGCGAGGGCGAGCCGCGCTTCGTGGCGCTGCCCCTCGAAGACTGACCCGGGCGCCCGAACGGGCCCCGTACCGGGCGCGCTCTTTCGGGAGCGCGCCTTTTTCGTTGCCGGTCGCGCCGTGGTCAACGCTCGGCCAAGGCCTCTTCGCGGTCATACACGATCAGCCCGAGCCGCTTTCCGGCCGCGATGCTGAGCACGTCGGAATTTATCCCCTCGACCTTCTGAAAGGCGCGGATGGCCTGTCGGGTTTCGCGGTCGATCCCGCCGGTTGCGGGGCCGTCCATGTAGCCCCGCACGATCAACGCGCGTTGCACACTGGCGATGAATTCGGGCGTCCAGGCGTCGCGGCAGGGGGTGTCGAACCAGATCTCGTCCCGCGCCGCGACGATGCGGTGCGTGGTTTCCGTGTGATAGCGTCCGCCGGAATCGGCGCGGCTTTCGGTCACCGTCTCGACCACGGCGGGGGTTTCGTCGCGGGTCTGGCAGATCTGGGGGCGGGTCAGGTCGACCCGTTGCTCGGGGGTTGCATGCAGGATCGGCTCGACGAATCGGCTCACGTCGGGTCGGGCCGGCGCGCAGGCAGACAGCGCAAGAAGCGCAAGGATGGACGGGCGGAACATGCTGCTCGAACGGGCCTCTGCTGGACCTTTGCGGCAAAGGCTATCCGCGCGCGTCCGGCGGGCCTAGCCCCGGTTCGTCCCATTCTCGTCCGCTGTGGCTTCCACGCGCACCAGATCGTCCAGCATCCAACTGATATCCTCGATCTGCTCGGCGATGACGTGACAGATCCCGCTGTCGCGCTGCACACGCCCCGTCACTCGCAGGCAGCGCCCGGCAATCACTGCGCGGCGGAACCGTTCGTAGATCGCGCGCCAGACGATCACGTTGCAGACGCCGGTCTCGTCCTCGATCGTCACGAACACGACCCCCTTCGCCGTACCCGGCCGCTGCCGCAGCAGAACCAGTCCGGCCACGGTCACCCGCGCACCGTTTGGCGGGCGATGCAGCCAGTCATGGGGCAGGGCGGCTGGCGGACGGGGCCAGCCGGCGTGGGGGGATTCGAAATCGACCATGGTAGAACAGGTGTAGAACATGATCGGCCGGTGGCCAATCCTGCACTGGCATCGTGCGGCAAGTGGACCTAGCTATGGCCCGACGAATGCGAAGGAGCCCCAGATGGCGAAGATCACCTATATCGAGCACGACGGCAAGGAACACGTCGTGGACGTGGCCAATGGCATGACGGTCATGGAAGGCGCGCGCGACAACGACATTCCCGGCATCGAGGCCGATTGCGGCGGCGCCTGCGCCTGCTCGACCTGCCATGTCTACGTGGCCGAGGATTGGGTCGAAAAGCTGCCGGCCCGCGATCCGATGGAAGAGGACATGCTCGACTTTGCCTACGAGCCCGACCCGAGCCGCTCGCGCCTGACCTGCCAGCTCAAGGTGACGGACGACCTTGACGGCCTGGTCGTTCACATGCCCGAAAAGCAGATCTGACGCCGACTGCGGCCCTTTTTGCGGGGGCCGCGCCGCTGGCGCGTGTCAGTGGAGCGCGCGCCAGCCGATGTCGCGGCGGCAGAACCCTTCGGGCCAGTCCACCGCATCGATCATCGCATAGACCCGCTGGCGCGCTTGGCGCAGGTCGTCGCCCCGCGCCGTCACCCCGAGCACCCGTCCGCCATTCGCCACCGGCCGCCCGTCGCGCAGTGCCGTGCCCGCGTGAAACACAACCTGCGAGGACGTCGCCGTGAGGTGCTCGAGTCCGCCGATCGCGCTGCCCTTCTCGTAGGCGCCGGGATACCCCTTGGCCGCCATCACAACGCACATCGCATGGTCGTCGGCCCAGTTGACCCGCGCCTCGGCCAGCCGTCCCTCGGCGCAGGCCTGCATGAGGTCGAGCGCCTGCGCCCCGAGGCGGATCATCAGGCACTGGCACTCCGGGTCACCGAAGCGGGCGTTGAACTCGACCAGCCGCGGCTGTCCGTCCTCGATCATCAGGCCGACGTAGAGCACCCCGGAATAGGGCGTGCCGCGGCGCACAAGTTCGCCCACGCAAGGGCGCACGATCTCGTCCAGCGCCTTGCGCGTGACCTCTGCGTCCATGATTGGCGCGGGCGAGTAAGCACCCATGCCGCCGGTGTTGGGGCCCAAGTCGCCCTCGCCGACGCGCTTGTGGTCCTGCGCCGTGCCGATCGGCAGCACGTTTTCACCATCCACCAGCACGAAGAACGAGGCTTCTTCGCCGGTCATGAACTCTTCGATCACGACCGCCGCGCCTGCGCCGCCGAACTGGCCGCCGAAGATGTCGTCGACCGCGGCTTTCGCCTCGTTGACGGTCTCGGCCACGACCACGCCCTTGCCGGCGGCAAGGCCGTCGGCCTTCACCACGATCGGCGCACCCTGTTCGGCCACGTAGGCCTTCGCGGGCTCGGCCGATTCGAAGCGGGCATAGGCGGCGGTCGGCGCGCCCACGGCATCACAGAGCGCCTTGGTGAAGCTTTTCGAAGTCTCGACCATCGCCGCCTCCCGGTTCGGACCAAAGACGGTCAGCCCGGCCGTACGAAGCGCGTCGCCCACGCCCGCGGCGAGCGGGGCCTCGGGGCCGATGATGACCAGGTCGACCGCATTTTCGCCGGCGAATTCCGCGACGGCCGCGCCGTCTTCGATGTCGATGTCAGAGCATTCCGCGATGCCGGAAATCCCGGCGTTACCGGGAGCCACGATCAGGCGGTCGCATTTCGGATTCTGCAACACCGCCCAGGCCAGGGCATGTTCGCGACCGCCGCCGCCGAGGATGAGGATGTTCATGGGCGCATCTCCCGCATGGATCGCCCCGCCGATATCGAGCTCCGCCCCCTTTGTGAAGATCACGCGTCCCGAGCCTTCAATCCGCCACGCGGCCAAGGTAGTCCTGCCGTATGGATCTGTTCGAAGACGACCGCAGCGGGCCGGGCGGGAATGCCCACGAATTCACGGTGTCCGAGATCTCGGGCGCGGTGAAACGCGTGATCGAGGGCGAATTCGGCCGCGTCCGCGTGCGCGGCGAAGTCGGTCGCGTCTTCGTCGCGCGGTCGGGGCATCTCTACTTTGACATCAAGGACGATCGGTGCGTGCTCGCCTCGGTGGTCTGGAAGGCCCAGGTGGGCGGCCTGACCCAACGCCCCGAAGAGGGGATGGAGATCATCGCCAGCGGAAAGCTGACGACCTTCGGCTCGCAGTCAAAATACCAGCTGACCGTCGATGACGTGCGGCCGGCGGGTGTCGGTGCGCTGATGGCGATGCTCGAGAAACGCAAGAAGGCGCTCGAGGCCGAGGGGCTCTTTGCGGCCGAGCGCAAGCGCCCGCTGCCCTACCTGCCCGAGGTGATCGGCGTCGTGACCTCGCCCTCAGGCGCGGTGATCCGGGATATCCTGCACCGCCTGCGCGAGCGGTTTCCGCGCAAGGTCCTGGTCTGGCCCGTGGCCGTGCAGGGCCGCGACTGCGCCCCGCAGGTCGCCGCGGCGATCCGCGGCTTCAACGCTCTGAGCCCCGGGGGCGTCGTGCCGCGGCCCGACCTTCTGATCGTCGCGCGGGGCGGCGGCTCGATCGAGGACCTGTGGGGGTTCAACGAAGAGATCGTGGCCCGCGCCGCTGCCGAAAGCGAGATCCCCCTCATCTCGGCGGTGGGGCACGAGACGGACACGACGCTGATCGACTACGTCTCGGATCGCCGCGCGCCGACGCCCACGGCGGCGGCTGAACTCGCGGTGCCGGTGCGGATGGAGCTTCAGATCACGCTTGACGGGCAGGGGGGGCGGCTGAATCGCGCGTTTTCGCAGGGAATCACGACGCGGCGGCAGCGGCTGTCGGACCTGTCGCGCGCGCTGCCCCGCCCCGAGAGCCTGACCGCCGGGGCCCGCCAGCGCTTCGACTGGATCGAGGCGCGGTTGCCGCAGGCGCTGCTGGCGGGCGTTGCGGCCCGGCGGGCGCGCCTGGATGCGGCCGCTGCTGCGCTGCGACCAGCGACCCTGCGCGAGCGGATCGGGAATTGCAGCACAGCCGCCTCGGGCTTGGGAGCGCGCCTCGCTCCGGCGCTGCGGCGCGGAGTGCGCGAGCGCGAGAGGGCGGTTACAGGGCTGGCCGCACGCCTGTCGCCACGTTCGATCGCCCGCGAGACCGAGCGCGGCCGTCGCGAGCTGACCCGCATCGAAGATCGGCTGAACCGGGCCTTCTGCGCGCGGATCGACAGCGCACGGCAAAGGCTCGACGGCCTCGACCGGCTCCACTCGACTCTCGGATATCGAGAGACCCTCGCGCGCGGCTACGCCGTGGTGCGCGAGGGCGACGAGATCGTCACCACCAAGGCCCGCGCAAGCGAGGCGCGCACGCTCGAGATCGAGTTCGCGGATGGGCGTGTGACGGTCGGGCAAGGCGGCGGCACACCGAGGCGCAGCAAGCCGAAACCTCCGCCGCCCGAGCAGGGGTCGCTGCTCTAGACGCCGACCTCGGGTCCGACGCAGTAAAGCGGCTCGTCCGTCGGGGCGGTCGAATAAAGCGTAGTGTCGCCGGACGGCCCCTGGAGCTCGGCCCGCAGCCCCGCGCCTTCTCGGTAGAAGCGCCAGCATTGGACCGGCGGGCCGTCCTCGTAGACGAAACAGATGTCCGGGCCGTCGGCATACCACTGCCCCGACAGGCATTCCCCGTCGAGGAACGACCATTGGACGGAGCGGTCAGGCCCATATTCCTCAACCCCGTAAGGGATGCCGTTCGCAGCGTAGCTGAAGGTCTTGCCCGCGGTGAAGCCCTCGAACGCCTCGGCACCGAGTGGGGCGTCCTGCGCCCAGGCCAGCACCGGCAAGCCGCAAAGAAGGAGGATGCTACGCAACATGCTCGGACCCTGCCATGTCGGTCGGCTGCCGCGCAACGGGCTTGGCCGCCTGTCGCCACCGTTCTGCACGGTGATCCATCACCCGCCGCCAAACATGCGGCAACAGCGCGATCCCTGCCATGAGCGGCAGCGAGGACGGCAACCGCGGTGCCACGCTGGCTGGAGGCAGTCCAAGGTGGTGAAATGGCCTTGCCGGGTGCGCGTGGTGGTCGGAATGGCGCGGCGCCTGCAGCATCATTGCCCCCGAATACCAATGCGGCGCATTCCAGCTGTGGGCGGGGCCGACGCGTTCCAACTTGCCGCTGGGCAGGCGCCGCCGTTCCAGCCCATAATGTTGCACATAGTCCGACAAAAGCAGCTGCAACTGCGCAAGGAACGCGAGCGCCACGTACCATGCCGCACCGGCGATTCCCGCCAGCGCCATGGCGGTGATGATGCACAAGAGGCCGCCGCCGACATAGGCGATGTAGGGGTCGTGGCGCTGCCAGCGGTCTCCGTGGCGGGCTTGAAGGAGGCGTCGCTCGGCCCTGTGGCCGGCGCGAAAGCTGCCGATCCAGCACCGCGGAAAGTAGGTGTATAAGCTTTCGCCCATCCGTGCCGTTGCCGGGTCGTCGGGCGTGGCGACATGGGCGTGGTGCACCTTTGGGTGGGCCGAGGCGTGGTGGCCGTAGAGCACGGACACGAAGAGGGCGGTGCCCAAGCGCCGCAAGCTGCGGGACGGGCGGTGGATCAACTCGTGCGCATTCGAATTGCCGACCTGCCCCAGCCACAGCGCCGCCGTGTAAAGCAATCCGATCTTCGCAACTGCACCGTGGTCGCCGCCGGCCAGCCGGACCACGACGAACGGGATCAGCGCCAGCTGCGCGATCCCGATCAGGACCGACAGCGTGTCGCCCGCGGGAAATTCGACCTCTTCCGGCTTTCCTGGCAGGGCGACGCGGACAAGCAGGTCGAGCGCGCCGACCAGAACGGTCATCGACACCACCGCAAGCCAGACCCACACCCCGCCATGGGTCAGCCCCAGGATCAGCGGCACAAGAGGGGCAAGCGTGGCGACGGCAAAGAGGGCTGGCACGGAAACCTCGGTTTCAGGCGGTGGCGCATTTCCATACCTCAGAAATGCGGTAAAAGCGCGGCCGACTTTCACGTCCCGCCCATTCGTCCTAAGTGGGCGGGGAAGGGGAGCCGCCAATGTCGTTTTTCAACAAGCTGAAGTCCAAGCTTTTCAAGTCCTCTTCGCAGCTCGAAGAAGGGCTCGACGCGATTGTGGAGGATGGCGGCGAGCTGTCCGAACCAGAGCAGCCCGAGATCCCCGAGCCGCCGCAGCCTGAGCGGCAGCCGGAGCCTGCGCCTGAACCGTTCCCCGAGCCGCAGGACCCGGAGCCCGCTCCGCGTCCGCAAGAGGTGCCCGATCCCGCCCCATCCGAGGTGCCGCAGGGCCCGGTGCCGGTCGAGAGTCCGACCGATACGCCGCCGGGGCAGACGAGTTCGGGCAGCCTTCTTGGGCGTGTTTTCGGCCGTCCGGGCGCGGCGCCGGTCGTGCGACGGCCGCTTGACGACGATATGCTGGAAAGCCTCGAAGATCTGCTCATCACCGCGGACATGGGCGTCGAAACCGCCGCCCGCGTCACCGCCAACCTGGCCGAGGGGCGCTATGGCCGCCGCGTGTCGACGCAGGAAATCAAGGAGGCGCTGGCCGAAGAGATCGCCCGCATCATGGAGCCCGTCGCGCGGCCGCTGCCGCTTTACCCGAAAAAGCCGCAGGTCGTACTTGTCGTGGGGGTGAACGGGTCGGGCAAGACGACGACGATCGGCAAGCTCGCCAGCCAGTTCAACGCGGCGGGCAAGCGCGTCGTAATCGCCGCCGGCGACACCTTCCGCGCTGCGGCGGTCGAGCAGTTGCAGGTCTGGGGCGACCGTGCGGGTGTGCCGGTGATGACGGCGCCGCAAGGCACCGATCCCGCCAGCCTTGCCTTCGACGCACACAAGAAGGCGGAAGAGGACGGCGCGGACCTTCTGATGATCGACACAGCTGGCCGCTTGCAGAACCGCGCCGACCTGATGGAAGAGCTCGCCAAGATCGTCCGCGTGATCCGCAAGCGCGACGAGACGGCGCCGCACAACACGGTGCTCGTGCTTGACGCTACGACGGGGCAGAACGCGCTGAACCAGGTCGAGATTTTCCAGAAGATCGCGGACGTCTCGGGCCTCGTGATGACCAAGCTGGACGGAACGGCGCGGGGCGGCGTGCTGGTGGCGCTGGCCGACAGGTTCGGCCTGCCGATCCATGCGATCGGCGTGGGCGAGCAGATCGACGACCTGTCACCCTTCGATCCCGAGGAATTCGCCGCCGCGCTGACGGGGCTGACACGATGAAAGAGCTGGTCTGGAAACAGGGCGACACGCCCATCGTCGGGGAATACCTCGAGCTTCGCCAGGCGTGCGAGCTGGGCCGACACAATGCGGGATCGGCAGCCAAAGGGCTGTCTGGATCGCTGCATTGCGTGACGGCGAAGGTGGGTGCGCGCCTTGTTGCGATGGGTCGGATCGTGGGGGACGGCGGAATGGCCGTGACCTTGGTGGACCTGATGGTCGCCCCGGATATGCGTGGGCAGGGCGTAGGTCTCGAGGTGGTCGAACGCCTGATGTCCTGGTGCCGGGATGAACTGCCGCGGTCCTGCCAGATCACCGCGATTCCGCAGCCGGGGAGTTACTCGCTCTATAAAGGGGCGGGATTTGAGATTCGCGGGGGCATGGCGCTGACCCTGCCTTGAGCTGTCACTCCCGCTTTTCGCGACGCCGTTCGATCATGCCCAGGATTGCCACGACCAGCACCACGATCGCGGTGGCGATGGCCGCCAGCGGCATCTGACCCGCCCCACAGGCCAGGCCGATCGCGCCGACGAGCCAAAGCGAGGCGCCGGTGGTGATGTTCTTCACCTTTCCGCCCGAGGTGAAGATCAGGCCGGCGGCAAGGAAGGCGACACCGGCCGTGGTCGCTTCGATCAGGCGAAGCGGGTCCACGCGCTTGGCCTCGTCGCCGCCGAACTCGAGCGAGCTGAGCTCAAGCCCGACGAGGATGAACAGGCATGCCGCAATCGACACCAGCATGTGGGTGCGCAGGCCTGCCGCCTTCTGGCGCCACTCACGCTCGAACCCGATGATGCCGCCGAGAATCATGGCCATCGCGAGCCGAACGGTGGCAATCAGCGGCGGAACCTCCGAAAACGTGCCGTTCAGTTCATCGATGATCGTGGCGAGCATGCACTATCCCTTGCGCCTGTTTGACATTTCGCATTGTTCTCGCATCGCTTCGGTCCCGGGTAAACGGGGCGTGACTTGGCAGGTGTCGGTACGGTGGCTATCTGGTGGTGCAATGAGCAGGGTCGTCTATGTCTGGCCCTGTTGCCCCGGATCGCGCTAGGTGCGGTCATCGGAATTCAGCGGGTGAGGCTTTCGACATGACGCGCAACGGGTTGAAGACGGCTCTGGAAATCGGGCCGGTGGCCTTGTTCTTCGGCGCCTACCTGATGGTCCGCGACCGCACGTTCGATGTTCTGGGCACCGAGTATACCGGCTTTATCGTCATCACCGCCGCCTTCGTGCCGCTGATCGCGCTGTCCACGTTCCTGCTGTGGCGCCTGACGGGCGAGCTGTCGAAGATGCAGATCGTGACGCTGGTGCTGGTCGTGGTATTCGGCGGACTGACCGTGTGGTTCAACGACGACCGCTTCTTCAAGATGAAGCCGACGCTGATCTACCTGATCTTCGGCGGGGTTCTTGGGGCCGGATTGCTGCAGGGAAAGAGCTACCTGCGCATGGTGATGGGCGAGGCGATTCCCCTGGACGAGGAAGGGTGGATGAAGCTGACCCGCCGGTTCTGCGCCTTCTTCTTCGGGCTTGCGGTCCTGAACGAGATCGTCTGGCGCACGATGTCCACCGATGCTTGGGTGAACTTCAAGACCTTCGGCCTGACCGCGGCAATCTTCGTGTTCTTCGTCACGCAGAGCAAGCTGTTCCGCGAGCACGGCACCCAGTCGAACGACTAGGCGCTGGTGGCGGATCGCCGCGGCACGAGGCGCGCAGACAGGGCTGCGCCGACACGGGTCCAGCGGGCCTCGGGCGTCGGCAGGTGGTTGCGCAGGACGCCCAGAGGAAGGCGGCGGTCCGCCAGCAATCCGCGGTAGAGGTGCAGCAGGCCGGGCCGCGTGAAGGCCGACCAGTGGCTGACCAGCGTCTCGGGCTCGGCAATCGGATAGCCTAACGTCGCCAGTGCACGGCGCGTGCCCGCCGCGTCGATCTGCAGGTCCAGCCAGCGGCGATCCTCGGTACCAAGGCCCGACCCGATCGACACGTCGCGGAAGCCCATCAGTGCCTCGACGAGCGCGTCGAACAGATCGTTCTCGCGGCTTGTCACGTTGACGATCTCTGCCGCGCGTGCGGCAGGGGCTGCGAGGGCCGCGCACGCCTCGCCCCGCAGGGCAGCGCCGGTCATCAGGATCACGCGGTCCACCGAGGCGGCGGGCGCAAGCGTCAGCGCCTGCAGGCAGACCCGCGCCCCCATGGAATGCGCCAGTAGGTGCACCCGCCGCCCCTGCGCCGCGATGGCCGAGATCAGGCCCGCCAGCGGCCGAGCGGCCTTGGCGCTGCGCCGCCACACCTGCCAAATCGAGCCGCGGGCGGGCCAGCCGAACCCGATGCACAGCGGTTCGGCTCCGCCTTCGCCCACGCCCAGTCCGGCCGGCCACGACGCCACTCGACCGCAGCGCGGCATCGTTGTTGCGGCAAAAAGGTGGCGGTGCGGGGAATGCAGCGTTGATCGAGGATCGTACTTATAGCCGTGGACCATGATGATGACGGGGGCGGTTCGGGCTAGGCGGCTCAGGGAACGGCTGAGCGCCTCATGCCCTTCGAGCGCGCCTTCGGGCGTGGCATTGACGGCAAGAATAGGCATGACCTTCTCCCGCGACCGACCCTAGATCTTGTGGTCATGTTTGCGCCGACGGCTAAGACGGTTCGGTGACGCGGGCGTGAAGTATGCGTGACTTATCTTGACGATTCAGCGCGACGGTCCTACCCCGAAGCCTACGTGGCGATTTGTTCACCGGATTGCGGGCCACGCTAAAAACTCCGCTAAAGAGGTCGGTCGCGGACCGTCCCTTCATCGGTGGGTCGAGACGCGAAAGGTACGATCATCCCATGACCAACGACAGAAAGACCCGGACCCGCCTGGTCCATGACGGGATCCGCCGCAGCCAGTACGGCGAGGTCAGCGAGGCGATCTTCCTGACCCAGGGCTTCGTATACGACAGCGCCGAGCAGGCCGAGGCCCGGTTCGACAAGCTGGGCGAGGACGAGTTCATCTATGCCCGCTACGGCAACCCGACCGTCCGTATGTTCGAGGAACGTCTCGCCGCAGTCGAAGGGACTGAGGATTGCTTTGCCGCCGCAAGCGGCATGGCGGCCGTCAACGCGGCGCTGATGTCGATGCTGAAGGCCGGGGACCACATCGTCTCGGCCCGGGCGCTGTTCGGCTCGTGCCTCTATATCGTCGAAGAGATCCTGACCCGCTTCGGCGTCGACGTGACCTTCGTCGACGGCACCGACCTTGATCAGTGGCGCGAGGCGATCCGCCCCGACACCAAGGCCGTGTTCATGGAGATGGTCTCGAACCCCGCGCTCGAGGTGATCGACCTGCGCGCCGTGGCCGGTCTGGCGCACGAGGTCGGCGCGACGGTGATCGTGGACAACGTCTTTGCCACGCCGATCTACACCCGCGCGGTCGAGCTCGGTGCCGACGTCGTGGTCTATTCCACGACCAAGCATATCGACGGGCAGGGCCGTGCACTCGGCGGGGCGATCTGCGGCACGCGCGGGTACATCCGCAAGACACTCGAGCCCTACCTCAAGCACACCGGCGGCGCGATGTCGCCCTTCACGGCCTGGATCATGCTGAAGGGGATGGAGACGCTGGACCTGCGCGTCCGCGCCCAGACTGCGGCGGCGCAGGAGCTGGCCGAAGCGCTGTCGGCCCATCCCAGGCTGTCGCGGGTGATTTATCCCGGCCTCGCAACGCATGCCCAGCACACGGTCGCGCGCGACCAGATGACCGGCTTCGGTACGGTCCTGTCCCTCGACATTGCAGGCGGGCGGGATGCGGCGTTCCGGTTCCTGAACGCGCTGCAGATCGTGACCATCTCGAACAACCTCGGCGATGCAAAGTCGATCATCACCCATCCGGCCACGACGACCCATTCGCGCCTGTCCGAGGATCAGCGCGCGCATCTGGGGATCGGGCCGGGGCTGGTCCGGCTGTCCGTGGGGCTCGAGGATCCCGAGGATCTGCTGGCCGACCTGACCGCGGCGCTCGACGTGACCTGACCTGTCGCGGCCCGGGTCTTTTGACGCGAGCCGTAGATCCGGCTCTAAGAATGCCTATGTAAAGGGCGGGTTCGTGGAGGGACGAAGGTCATGAACGTACAGCCGCGCGATTTCGACACGCCGACCACCCGCGAGGAGGCGGCCGACCTGCTTGACCGTCTGCGCGGCTGGGCTGCGGTGGCGCATCCCGCAGAGCTGGACGACCTCGACCCTGCGCTGCGCACCCTCGTCGAGGGAGACAGCCGCTCCTATCCCCCCCTCAGCCGGACCTATCCCGAAGAGTTCCGGGCTGATCCTGCCTATGTTGCGCAGATGCCGGACCTGCAGAACGGGCCGGCCAGCCTGATCCGGGGCGCACGGCGGTCCATCCAGCATGTCGGCATTTCGAACTTCCGGCTGCCGATCCGCTACCGGCTGCGCGACGGCGGCGAGGCGATGCTCGAAACGTCGGTGACGGGTACGGTAAGCCTAGAGGCCGAGAAAAAGGGCATCAACATGTCCCGCATCATGCGCAGCTTTTACGAGCATGCTGACGAGACTTTCGGCCTCGACGTGATCGAACGGGCGCTGGACGGCTACAAGACGTCGCTCGACAGCTTCGACGCCCGCATCCAGATGCGCTTTGCGCAGCCCTTGCGGGTCCAAAGCCTGCGCTCTGGCCTGTCGGGCTATCAGTATTACGACGTCGCGCTCGAACTGATCGACCGCGGGAGCGCACGGACCCGGGTGCTGCACCTGGACTATGTCTATGCCTCGACCTGCCCCTGCTCGCTGGAGCTGTCCGAGCACGCGCGCCAGAGCCGGGGCCAGCTGGCCACGCCGCATTCCCAGCGCTCGGTTGCCAGGATTTCGGTCGTGGTCGAGCCGGGCGTGGACCTCTACGTCGAAGACATGGTCGAGCTGTGCCGCAGGGCCGTCCCGACCGAAACGCAGGTCATGGTGAAGCGCGAGGACGAACAGGCCTTCGCAGAGCTTAACGCTGCGAATCCGATCTTCGTAGAAGACGCCGCCCGGCTCTTTGCGCAGGCCTGCGAGGTCGATCCGCGGATCGGTGACTTCCGCATCGTCGCCAGTCATCAGGAAAGCCTGCACAGCCACGACGCGGTCAGCGTCTTGACCGAGGGCGACACGTTCGACGCGATCAGCATCGACCCGCGCCACCTGCAGACGCTGGTCCACGCGGGCTGATGGGCCGCGAGGTTCGCACCACGCTCCGCGACGGCACAGGCGTCGTGCTGCGCGATGTGGAGCCGGGCGATGCCGCCGCACTTGTCGCCGGATTCGAGCGGCTTTCCCGGCAGAGCCGCGTGTTCCGTTTTCTGCGAGCCGTCGAACGGCTCGAGCCGCGGGACGTCGAGGCCTTCACCCACCCCGACCATACGACTCACGAGGCCATCGGTGCCCTTGTCGAAGAGAAGGAGGGAAACGTCCCGGCCGGGATCGGTCATTTCTTCCGTGCGCCGAATGCGCTCGACCGGGCCGAGCTGGCGCTGACGGTGATCGATCCTTACCAGCAGAAGGGGGTGGGCTCGCTGATCCTCGGGCGGCTTCTGCGGCGGGCGGCCGAAGTCGGCATTCGCCGGTTCGATGCTGTGGTCCACATCCGGAACGAGGGGATGGCGCGCCTGCTGCGCCAGCTTGGGGCGACCAGCTTTCTTGACGGCACGACCCGATTCTACGACCTGCCGGTGCATTCGGACCCGGCGTCCTATCCCGACACCCGCGCTGGCGATACCGTGCGGCGGGCTTGGGCGCTTCAGGCGATATCCGTCGCCGTCTGACGGTGCGCATTCCGCAGGCTAGCCCGCGTTTCGCCCGAAGCGCATCGCCCATGTCGGCGCCGGGTCCGCGATGGCCGGCGTTGCGTGCCACACGGCGCGAGCGATAGCGCGGCTGAGGCATGCGGCGGCGGCGTGGCCGATCAAGGCGAAAGCTGCGGAATCGGGCGCGGCCTGAGCATTCGTCGCGGCCGCGAACACGAGGTCTCCGTCGAAAGGAGTGTGCGCGGGAATGATCGCGCGCGCGAGGCCGTCGTGCGCCGCCGTGGCGAGCCGCGTGGCACCTGCCTTGTCCAGCGTGGCGTCGGTGGCGACGATCGCGATCGTCGTGGCGGTGCCGGGTCGCGCGGCCTTCGTCTCGACCGCGGCACGCTGCGGGGCGCCGAGGCCGCCGAACTCGTCCTGAATCTCGAAGGGGGCGGCCCAGAAGCGGCCCGTCTCGGGGCAGCAGGTGCCGCCGAGCGGATTCGCCGCGACGAGCGCGCCCACGTGGTAGCCGTTGTCGAGCACGGCCGAAGCCGAGCCGATCCCGCCCTTCAAACCGCCAGCGATGGCCCCGGTGCCTGCGCCGACCGACCCGATTTCGAACTCTGGCGCTGCGGATTCGAGCGCCTGCCGGCCCATGGTCGGATAGGGGCTGTCCGACCACCCGTGGTCGCCGCCCGCGTCGAGGTCGTAAAGGATGGCGGCCGGGACGATGGGTACAACATGTCCGGTCACCACGAACCCTCGCCCCATGCGGCGCAGCCCCTGCATCACCCCGTCCGCCGCGGCGAGCCCGAAGGCCGAGCCGCCCGATAGCACCAGCGCATCCACGCGATCCACCAGCTTGTCGGGGGCGAGAAGGTCCGTCTCGCGGGTGCCGGGGGCGCCGCCCATGACGTGAACGCCGGCGGTAAAGCGGTCCTGGCCCAGCAGGGCGGTGACGCCGGACTTCGCCACGGTGTTGCGGGCGTGACCGACCAACAGGCCGGGAACATCGGTGATGAGGTTGCGGGCGCCGGGTCTCATGCCGCGGAGCATGGGTCGGGCCTGCCTGTCCCGCAACCCCGGGCGGGCGAAAGATGGTAGCTTCGCGGACCCACAGTTGCGATAGGGTGGGCAACAGGCGGAAGGTGCACCATGAAACGACTGAGACTGATTCCCCTTGCCGTCCTCGCGCTCGCGCTGCTGGCGCTGCTGCACTACGTGTTGCCGCAAACCGACGTGGTACGCATCGTCAACACGGATATCCGGCGGATGGACTTCGGAGCGAACGCGATCTTCTATTCGCGTGCCGAGGGTGGCACGAACGTCAGCGGAACGCGCGACGTGCGGTTCATCGAAACGGTCGACGCAGATGGCGACCCGATGGTCTATCGCAACGAGGATACCGGCTGGGGCTGGCCATTCTACTTCAAGTTCGACAGCGCCGACCTGCAGGCGCGGGCGGCCGATCTGACCTCGACCCGAGAGGCGCCCATCTGGGTCGCGGTGCGGCACTATGGATGGCGGTCGCGGCTGTTGTCGGCGTTCCCCAACGCCACCTCGATCCGCCGCGTCGAGGGGCCGGACGCGGGCACCTTCCCTTGGCTGGCCCTGTCCATTCTCGTCGGTCTGGCCGTGGTGGGCGGCGTCCTCTTTCGCGTCGTGCAGCTGTTCTGGCGGAACACAGTCCGGCCGCTTTTCGACCGTGGGCGGGGCTAGCCGAGCTTGGCGTGAACCTCGTCGAGGTCGATCTCGCCCTTTGGCATCTTGTCGGACGGATTGTCGAAATCGTAGCGGAAGAGCCGGAAGTCGCGGTGATAGATCTCCCACATCAGGTGCATGGAGAGATCGTCGAAATAGTCCTCGACCGGGTGCGCGCGTTTCGGGCCGTGTCCTTCGGACTCGTTGAAGCGGGGGATCGTATCCAGATCGATGGAATGCGGCGTCTCGATCGCGTCGAGCACGCTCTGCATCCCCTCGTTGAACCGCTCGGTCCAGAAGATGCGGTCATAGTGCCCCCCATTCGCGATGAAGGTCGACACGTGGCCACTGGTCGCGGACCAGTGGATGTCGGGGTCCATGGGTTTGCGCCAGCGGATGGTGTCGCGGACGAACAGCAGGAACCGCCGGAACGACGCGATCTGGTCGAACTCTTCCTTGCCGTCGGGACCGCCAAGCTCGATTCCGTATTTTTGCACCAGGAGCGGCACCATATTGCCGCGGTAGCGCTTGCCGTTGCGCTGGATGCCGCAGATCTTGTCGAAAAACGAGGACAGCACCCGGGTGTAGGGATTGCGCACGCAGGTGAAGGCATAGACGTCCCGCGACTTGACCGCACGCGAGATCGGCTCGTGACTATCTTCGAGCGCCCATTTGTGCAGGCCCTGATCGGCGTCATGGATGTCGCCGTCGAAGAACGTCCCGTGGTCCGAGAAATACATGATCTGCCCGATGGTCGAACACGCGCATTTCGGCACGACGCGGTACATGACACTCTCGCTTGGTGTCATCCAGGTTCCGGGAAACCCCATGCATCCAACTCCCAACCGGGCCTCCGCCCATCCGCGACGAATTGCAAAGAACACCTGTCTTCGCAATCGCGGTTTAGGGTATGGGAAGCAAGTGTTGCGGCTTTACGAACTGTGTTCTCCTGAATGGCTAAAATTGCCTATCTTCTTCTTTGCCATAAAGACCCCGATGCAGTGATCGCGCAGGCGCGGCGTCTGACGGCGATGGGCGACTTCATATCGATCCACTTCGACCGGCGGGCGAGCGCCGCCAGTTTCGAGCGCATCCGCACGGAGTTGAAAGACCATTCCGGGGTCGTGTTCGCCGGGGAACGGCTGAAATGCGGGTGGGGGGGCTGGAGCCTTGTCGCAGCGACCTTGGCGGCCCTGGAAGCGGCGGTCGAGAACTTTCCGCGGGCGACGCATTTCTACCTGCTGTCGGGCGACTGCATGCCGATCAAGTCGGCCGTCCGCTGTCACGAATTCCTGGACCGCGAAGCGGTGGACTACATCGAAGGGCACGACTTTTTCGAAAGCGACTGGATCAAGACGGGCTTCAAGGAAGAGCGGCTGGTCTATCGTCACCCCTTCAACGAGCGTACGCAGAAGCGACTGTTCTACCTCAGCTATGAGGCGCAGAGGCGGCTTGGCCTGACGCGATCGGTGCCGTCCGACCTTCGGGTCATGATCGGGTCGCAATGGTGGTGTCTGCGGCGCGGGACCGTCGAGGCGGTGCTTGAGTTCTGTCGCGCCCGCCGCGATGTGATGCGCTTTTTCCGCACGACGTGGATTCCGGACGAGACATTCTTCCAAACGCTCATCTACCACCTCGTGCCCCGCGCCGAGATCAGGAACCGCACGCCGACCTTCCTGATCTTTTCGGATTACGGGATGCCGGTGAACTTCTACAACGATCACTACGACCTGCTGCTGGGCCAGGATTACCTGTTCGCGCGCAAGATCAGCTCTGAGGCGATGGAGCTGAAGAAGCGGCTGGGCGACTTGTATGCCGAGGACCGCACGGACTTTCCCCTGTCGGGCGAGGGGCGGCGCATCCACGCCTACCTGACCCAGCGGGGGCGGGTCGGCCGTCGCTTCGCCCCGCGGTTCTGGGAGCGTGACTCGAGTCTTGGGCTCGGACGGCAACTGATGATCCTGACGTGCAAGAAGTGGCACGTCGCCAAGCGCCTGTCCGATCGCATCCGCGACGAAACCGGCATTCCGGCCGTCGGCTATCTTTTCAACGAGATCGACGAGAACTTCCCAGACCTCGGCGGCATCGAAAACATGCTGGCCAAGCGCCACAGGCACCGCCGAGCGCTGCTACGGCTGTTGATGGACCATTTCGACACGGACCGCCTGGTGATCTGCCTGGACCCGTCAGACCTTGCCCTCATTCAGGATTTCGCAGCGGATCGGTGCGAGACGCGGATTCTCGAACTCGAATGCGATTTCTCCTATGCGTACCTGCGGGGGCATGCCGGGCGCCTGCACCTTGTAGGGCCGGGCGCCTCCGACGAGTCGTTCAGCCGGCTGCTGCCAACCATTCGTGCGGATATCGCGTTTGAGCATCAGGCAATTCGCGAGGCCGGATTTGCCGCCGCCGAGCGCCTGGTCGAGGGGATGCCGCCCGAGACCTGGGGCGAGCCAATCGCGAAATTTCTTGCCATCGACCCCGAGAGCGCGAGACGTGTGGCCGACATTCCCTATCTCTTCACCGACTAAGCCGGAGGGCCCCATGCCGTACGACTACGACGACCAGAACATCTTTGCCAAAATCCTGCGCGGAGAGATCCCGAACGACATGGTGATGGAAACCGAGCACACGATCGCCTTCAACGACATCGGCCCCAAGGCGCCGATCCACGTGCTGGTCTTGCCGAAGGGATCTTACGTCAACCACGACCACTTCCACGCCGAGGCCACCGACGCCGAAATCCTGGATTTCGCGCGCGTCACGGCCCGCATCATTGCCGACAAGGGACTGGCGCCCGGCTCGGGTGGGGACGGCTACCGGGTGATCGGCAACGCCGGTATCGACGGCCTTCAGGAAGTGCCGCACTACCACCTGCACATCCTTGGCGGCCGCAACCTCGGCGCGATGGTCCCATCCGCCTGAGCTGCCCTTTCGCAAACTGCCGGCGTCAGGCGGCCTGCGTCGGACTGCGGGTGAGGTCGAGAAATACGTCCTCGAGCCGCGGTTCCTCGATTGAAACATCGGCGATCCCGATGCCTGCCTCACGCAGCGCAGCCAGCACGTCCCCGGGGCGTGTCCGCGTCTTCGCGTACTTGAAGGCAAGCGTGCCGTCCTTGCGCCGCTCCATCTCGACGCCATCGGGCAGGGCGATGGTGGCGGGCACATCGCCGTCCGGCTCGATCACAAGCGTCTTGGCGTCGACACGGCTGATGAGCTGTTTCGTGGTGTCGCGCACCAGCACCTCGCCGTGGTGGATAATGGCGATCTCGTCGCACATCTCCTCGGCTTCCTCGAGGTAGTGGGTGGTCAGGATGATCGTCTTGCCGGCCTCGTTCAGCCGCCGGACGTTCTGCCACAGCATCTGGCGCAGCTCGATGTCCACGCCGGCCGTCGGTTCGTCCAGCACAAGGATCTGCGGGTCGTGGACCAGCGCCTTTCCCAGCAGCAGGCGCCGCCGCATCCCGCCCGACAGCGCGCGGGCGTAGGCATCGCCCTTGTCCTCAAGGCCGATCATCCGCAGGATCTCTTCCGTCCGCCTTTCAGAGCGAGGCACGCCGTAAAGCCCGGCCTGCACGTCAAGACTGCCGCGCGGGGTGAAGAACGGGTCGAGGTTCAGCTCCTGCGGCATCACGCCGATGGCGGCGCGGCTTTGACGCGGGTTCACGTCCTGGTCAAAGCCCCAGATGCTGACCGATCCCGAGGTCTTGGTCACGAGGCCGGCGAGGATGTTGATCAGCGTCGACTTGCCCGCACCGTTCGGGCCCAGCAGGCCAAAGATCGACCCCTGCGGGATCGTCAGGTCCACCCCCTTGAGCGCATGCTTCGCGGGCTGCCCCTTTGAGGGGGCATAGGTCTTTGTCAGGCCTTCGATCTCGATGGCATTATGTCCCACGTGTGCTCCTGCCCTTGTCCCGCGCAACCCAGCGCGGTTATCATGCCGGCCGACCTAGACCCGGGGCTTTCCCGGGCAAGATACGAAGGATCCCCCGCATGTCCGAGAAACCGGTCGACAACCACGGGCCGCTGCCCCCCACCGGCGTATACGATGCCCCCGAGACCGTCCATGTCTCCACGACCCGCGTGTCCTGCGACGGCGGCATGACCCACCCGCGCGTGTGGCTGCAGATCCCCGAGGATCGCAGGTGGGTCGAGTGCGGCTACTGCGACACGCGGTTTGTGCTGGAAGAGGGCGCTGGCGGCGGGCACTGAAGTCTCCGGACGGCGCCGAGCCCCTTGGCGGGAGTCGGCGCCATTTCTTATCAGAGCGCGTTCAGGAGTTGCTGCGTCGGCCAGGCGTCCACGGGCAGGCCGAGGCGCGCTTGTTCGGCGCGGACGGCCGCGCGCGTGCCAGCGCCGAGGATGCCGTCGACCTCGCCCACATCGTGGCCACGCGACTGCAGCTTGCGCTGCAATTCCTTCATCTCGGCATCGGACAAGGGCGGCGTCGGATTGCCGACGTTGAAGATCTGCGCGCCTTCGAGCCGTGTGCCGAAATACGCGGCCGTCAGGACGTAGGTGAAGGACTGGTTCCACTCGAACAGGACCGAGAAGTTCGGGTAGGCGAGGAAGGCCGGCCCGTCCTTGCCCTGCGGCAGGATCAGCGAGGCGGGAAGGTCTGGCCTGTCGATCGAACCGTCCCGCGGCGTCACGCCCATGCGGGTCCATTCCTCGGCCGGCCGAGTGTTCTCGAGCCCTGACTCCTCCCACGGGAAGCCCGCCGGGACCGAGACTTCTTCGAGCCACGGCTCGTTCGGGCGCCAGCCGAGGTCGGACAGCATCTTGGCCCCGGACATGAGCGCGTCGGGTGTCGAGGTCTTGAGGCGCACCTGCCCGTCGTCGTCGCCGTCCACGCCGTTCAGCAGGATGTCCACGGGCAGCATCTGGACCTGCCCGATCTCGCCGGCCCAGGCCCCGGTGGTGCTGCGTGGATCGAGATCGCCACGTTCGTAGAGCTCGAGCGCGGCCATCACCTGCGGCTGGAACAGTTCAGGGCGGCGGCAGTCGTGGCTGAGGGTCACAAGCGAGTCGACCGTGTTGAAGTCGCCCTGCACCGCGCCGTAATCGGTCTCGAACGCCCAGAACGCCATCAGGACGCCGCGGGGGACGCCGTAGATCTGCTCGATCCGGTCGAAAACGTCGGCATAGCGCTCGGCGTTCTGCGCGCCGCGATCCATGCGGCTTTGCGAGATCAGGCGTTGCGCGAACTCGACAAAGGGCAGGCTGAAGACGCCTTGTCGGCGATCGGCGGCGATCGTGTCCTGGTCTTGGCGCACGCCCGAGAAGAACCGGGCAGCCGCGGCCGGATCGGCGCCGCGTTGGACGGCGGCCTGCTCCATTGCGTCGGTGAAGGCGACAAAGTCGCCGCCGCAGGGCACGATGATTTCGCCCCCGCGTTCGGTCGCGGCAGCGGCGGGTGCGGCAGCCAGGCATAGGCAAATGGCGGAAAGGATCGGTCTCATGTAATCTCCTGGGTCGCGCACATCTCAGGCTGCAGGGATAGAGGGTGCCGCGCCGGCGGCAAGCCGTCCTCGCGCGATCGTGCAGCCGAGGAGCGCCAGCTGGTGGCCTGCGAAGCGGGCCTCTTAGGGTGGGCCAGCGCTTGCCGCGCGGTCTGCGGGGAGGGGCGACCGCGACGCCCGCTCAGGGCGCGGCGTCGTGACCCAGGCCGGTCTCGTCCACGTGGATGCGCTCGACACCGATCTCGCTGAGCCAGCGGTCGACAAGCGTCACCTCCGCCGCCGCAAGCTCCTGGGCGCGGGGATAGAGCGGTGCGGCGCGGTCGTCGGCGACGGGCAGCGACCAGTTATCGGTCGTCTTGAAGAAGCGTGCGACGCCGGCCTCTCCGAACTCTGCGAGGAAACCCTGCACCACCACGTCGAGGTAACTGAGCAGGATCGGACAGCTCTCGCGATCATCGGTGCGCGCGGGGATAGAGTAGACCGCCACATGGGGCGCCGCGTCCATCTCGTGCCGGATCTTGCTGGCCGGGACGCGGTCGTAGCCGGCTTCGCGTTGGTCGAGCGCGGCCCAGTCGTGGCCCGGAACGGGAGCGATCAGCCCGTCGATCTCGGAGCCCGGGACAGGACGCGCAGTCAGGAAGGCAGACGGGCGCAGCGCAGTGGCACGCCATTCGCGGCGCCAGCCGGGCAGCGTGGCCCGATGTGCCGGTGTGTAGACGTGGGTGCGGCGGTTCACGAGGCTGCCGTAGCCGAAGAAATAGGGGTCGGACATGACCTGCTGTGTCCGGCGAAACGCGGCACGGCGCAAGGGTATTGCCGACCGGATCGGGCTGTGGCACCGTAGCGTCGCGCGATGGGAGAATCCGGCCGCATGCCGGTGCCGAAGGAGCAAACGCCCCGTTAAACTCTCAGGCCCAAGGACCTCGCGCGACAAAAACTCTGGAGAGACCCCGAAGGGGCGCCGAAGGGATAGCGATCTCAGGCGAGAGGACAGAGGGGGCAGACGGAGCGGGGGGATCCTCGCGCGGATGCCGGAAGGGGCCGATGACGGAATTGCTGCGTACGCCGCTCTTCGAGCTGCACGAAGAACTCGGGGGCAAGATGGTCCCCTTTGCCGGTTACGAGATGCCGGTTCAGTATCCCATGGGTGTCATGAAAGAGCACGTCGCCTGCCGGACGGGCGCGGGTGTTTTCGACGTCAGCCACATGGGGCAGATCACGATCCGCCACCCCGGTGGGCCCGATGCTGCGGCGGCCGCACTGGAGCGGTTGGTGCCGCAGGACGTGGTCGGCCTGAAGCCCGGCCGCCAGCGCTATGCGCTGCTGCTGGGGAATAACGGCGGAATCCTTGACGACCTGATGGTGGCCCGGCGCGCCGACGACCTGTTCCTCGTGGTCAACGCGGCCAACAAGGGCGCCGACCTGGCGCTGCTGCGCGACGGTCTGCCTGAGTGCGAGGTCGCGCAGATCGACCGGGCGCTGATTGCGCTGCAAGGGCCGTTGGCCGAGGAGGCGCTTGAGGCAGTGGCCCCCGGTGCCGCGGCAGTGTCGTTCATGGATGTCGCGACGCTCGGGTCAGGGTTCGGGCCGCTCTGGGTGTCGCGCTCGGGCTACACGGGCGAGGACGGGTACGAGATATCGGTCGCCGAGGATCAGGCCGCGACCCTCGTTCGGGCGTTGCTGGATCGCGATGGAGTAGTGCCGGTAGGGCTGGGGGCGCGCGATTCGCTCAGGCTCGAAGCCGGGCTGTGCCTGCACGGGCAGGACATCGACGCGCACACCTCGCCGGTCGAGGCCAACCTGCTCTGGGCGATCCAGAAGGTGCGCCGCAACGGCGGCGCCCGCGCCGGCGGCTTTCCGGGTGCCGAGCGGGTGCTGGCCGAGATCGAGGGCGCTCCGACGCGACTGCGCGTCGGTCTGGTGCCCGAAGGGCGGGCCCCGATGCGTTCCGGCGTCGAACTTTTCAGCGGAGATCGGGCCGTCGGGCGCATCACGTCGGGGGGGTTCGGCCCCTCGGTCGAGCGGCCGATCGCCATGGGGTATGTCGATATTGACCACGCAAAAGTCGGAACCAGACTCGAAGGGGAACTTCGGGGCCGCCGACTGCCTGTGGAGGTCACGGGCCTTCCGTTCCGGCCCGCAACCTACAAGCGGTAAGGAGACCGCCATGAAGTTTACCGAAGAACATGAGTGGCTGCGTCCGGAAGAGGACGAAGAGAACGTGGTGACCGTGGGAATTACCGAATACGCCGCCGAGCAGCTGGGCGACATCGTGTTTGTCGAACTTCCCGAAGAGGGTGCGACGGTGGTGAAGGAGGACGACGTCGTCGTGATCGAAAGCGTCAAGGCGGCGTCGGACATCATGGCGCCGGTGGATGGCGAGATCGTCGAGGTCAACTCGGCACTCGAGGAGAATCCGGGCCTCGTGAACGAGGATCCGCTGGGCGCGGGCTGGTTCTTCAAGATCCGGGTCGAGGACATGAGTGCGCTCGACGACCTCATGGACGAAGCCGCCTACAAGAAGTTCATCTGACCGCGAGCGTCCTCGTCAGAGGATTGTCCGCCTGACGTGTCCGACCACGGGCGATGGGCGAGACCCTTTCGCCAGCAAGAGGCCCCTATGCCGTTTCAAGCGACCGACTACGATCCTTACGATTTCGCCAATCGTCGCCACGTGGGCCCTTCGCCCGCCGAGATGGAGGCGATGTTCCGCACGCTCGGCGTCGCGGATCTGGATGCCCTGGTGGCCGAGACGGTACCCGAAGCAATCCGACAGGCGGCGCCGCTCGACCTCGGCCCGCCGCTGACGGAACGCGCCCTCCTGTGGGAGCTTCGGCAGATCGCCAAGCGCAACGAGGTCGCCGACTCGATGATCGGGCAGGGCTTCTATGGGACGGTCACGCCGCCCGCGATCCAGCGCAACATCCTTGAAAATCCGGCGTGGTACACGGCCTACACGCCCTACCAGCCCGAGATCAGTCAGGGCCGGCTGGAGGCGTTGCTGAACTTCCAGACTATGATCTGCGATCTGACTGGCCTCGAGGTGGCGAACGCGTCACTGCTGGACGAGGCCACGGCGGCGGCCGAGGCCGTGACGATGGCGCAAAGGGTGGCGAAGTCTAAGGCCGGCGCGGTGTTCGTGGACGAAGGGTGCCACCCGCAGAACATCGACGTCATCCGTACCCGCTGCGCACCATTGGGGATCGAGGTCATCGTGGGCGCACCCGAAGCACTGGACCCGGCCGCGGTGTTCGCCGCGATCTTCCAGTACCCCGGCACCAACGGAACGGTGCGCGACTTCACGGATGTGATTTCGTCGCTGCACGAGAACGGAGCCTTGGGCATCGTCATCGCCGAACCGCTGGCGCTGACCCTGCTGCGCGAGCCGGGCGCGATGGGGGCCGATATCGCCGTGGGCTCGACCCAGCGGTTCGGCGTGCCGATGGGCTATGGCGGCCCCCACGCCGCCTACATGGCCTGCCGCGCCTCGATGAAGCGGTCCATGCCGGGCCGTATCGTCGGCGTGTCGAAGGACGCGCGGGGCAACAAGGCTTATCGGCTGTCCCTGCAGACGCGGGAACAGCATATCCGGCGCGAGAAGGCGACCTCGAACGTCTGCACGGCGCAGGCGCTTCTTGCGGTAATGGCGGGGTTCTATGCGGTCTTCCACGGGCCTGCGGGGCTGAAGGCCATCGCGCAGCGTATCCACCTGAAAACTGCGCGGATTGCCGACGCGCTCGGCAAGGCGGGATACGCGGTCGAGCCGGCCGATTTCTTCGACACGCTGACAGTGGAGTGCGGCGCCCTGCGCGAGGTCATCTTTCGCGCTGCCGCCGATCGGGGCATCAACCTGCGCCGCGTGGGCGACACCGGCATCGGCTTGTCGCTGGATGAAACGACGCGGGACGAAACGCTGGAGAGCCTGCTTGAGGCGTTCGGCGTGGACAGTTTCCCCGACGAGGCACCTCACCGCCTACCCGAGGCGCTGCTGCGCACGAGCGATTACCTGACCCACCCGGTGTTTCACATGAATCGCGCCGAGACCGAGATGATGCGGTACATGCGCCGCCTCGCGGATCGCGACCTCGCGCTCGACCGGGCGATGATTCCGCTGGGGTCCTGCACGATGAAGCTGAACGCCGCGGCCGAGATGGCGGCGATCACCTGGCCCGAATTCGCCGAGATGCATCCCTTCGCTCCCGCCGAGCAGGCGCAGGGCTATACGGCGCTGATCGACGACCTGTCGGACCGCCTGTGCCGGATCACGGGGTTCGACGCGATGTCGATGCAGCCGAACTCGGGCGCGCAGGGGGAATATGCGGGCCTTCTGGCCATCCGCAACTGGCACCGGAGCCGTGGTGAGGATGGCCGCAACGTCTGTCTGATTCCGGTGAACGCCCACGGCACGAACCCTGCCTCGGCGCAGATGGCGGGGATGAAGGTCGTGGCCGTGAAATGCACCGATCGCGGGGATATCGACGTGGAGGACTTCCGCGCCAAGGCCGAGGCGGCAGGCGACACCCTCGCCGCGTGCATGATCACCTACCCCTCGACCCACGGCGTCTTCGAAGAGCGCATCGTCGAAATCTGCGAGATCGCCCATGCCCATGGTGGACAGGTCTACATGGACGGGGCGAACCTGAACGCGATGGTGGGCCTCGTGAAGCCGGGCGAGATCGGGGCGGATGTCAGCCACCTGAACCTGCACAAGACGTTCTGCATCCCACATGGCGGCGGCGGACCGGGCATGGGTCCAATCGGCGTGAAGGCGCACCTCGCACCGCACTTGCCGGGCCGGCAGAGCGGGGCCGTTTCGGGCGCTCCCTTCGGGTCGGCGTCGATTCTTCCGATCTCGTGGGCGTATTGCCGCCTTATGGGCGGTGACGGCCTGACGCAGGCGACGCGGACGGCGATCCTGAACGCGAACTACATCGCAGAGCGCCTCGAAGGGGCCTACCGGGTGCTCTACCGCGGCACGAAAGGGCGGGTGGCGCACGAGTGCATCCTCGACATGCGCCCGTTCCAGGACAGCGCGGGCATCACGGTGGACGACATCGCCAAGCGACTGGTGGACAACGGCTTCCACGCCCCCACGATGAGCTTTCCAGTCGCCGGCACCTTGATGGTCGAGCCGACCGAGAGCGAGACGAAGGCGGAACTCGACCGCTTCTGCGACGCAATGCTATCGATCCGCGAAGAGATCCGCGCGATCGAAGAGGGTCGCGCCGACCGCGACGCCAATCCGCTGAAGCTCGCACCCCACACGGTCGAGGATCTGGTGGGCGACTGGGACCGGCCCTACAGTCGCGAAGAAGGCTGCTTTCCCGCAGGCTCGTTCCGCGTGGACAAGTACTGGCCCCCGGTGAACCGCGTGGACAATGCGTTCGGCGACCGCAACCTCATCTGCACCTGCCCGCCGATGGACGCCTATGCCGAGGCCGCCGAGTGATGTCGGGCGCTCTTCCGGCCCGCACAACCGCGGACCGGAACAACGGCTGCGCTCGGCGCAGATCAGCGCTTGACACGGTGGGGCGCGTCCTCCATCTAGCGCCGCACGGATGGGGCCGTAGCTCAGTTGGGAGAGCGCGTCGTTCGCAATGACGAGGTCAGGGGTTCGATCCCCCTCGGCTCCACCAAATCACCAGTAGCATCATCGTCTGATTCGACTTGCACCGGGTCATCATTGGCGTCACCCATCGCGACATGCGTACTCCTCTTGTTTTCGATGGTCACAACGACCTGCTCACCCGCCTTCTGCAAGCCGGCGGCCCCAAGGCCGTGTCGGCATTCGCCCAGCCGGGCCAGGGCGCAATCGATGCCGCAAGCGCCCGCACCGGCGGCTTTGGCGGTGGTTTCTTCGCGATCTGGGTGCCGTCGCCGGTCGACGTGAACGCCAAGATGGCGGCAATGCAGGGCGAAAGCTACGACATGCCGCTGCCCGACATGGTGGCGCGGGGTGAGGCCGACGTCGTCGTGGCGCGCGAGATGGCCATCCTGGCCGAGCTCGAGGCGCAGGGCTTCGTCACTGTCTGCCGCAACGTCTCGGACCTGCGCGCTGCCTTCGGGTCCGATCGGCTGGCCGCGATCTGCCATATCGAGGGGGCTGAGGCCCTCAGCGCTGACCTGTCCGAGCTGGACGACCTTTATGCGCAAGGCCTTCGCTCGCTCGGCCCGGTCTGGAGCCGCGAAACCATATTTGGCCACGGCGTCCCCTTCCGCTTTCCTTCGACCCCCGACACCGGGCCGGGGCTGACCGAGGCGGGGCTGCGGCTGGTCAAGCGGTGCGACGAGATGGGGATCATGCTGGACCTCAGCCACCTGAACGAGGCCGGGTTCTGGGATGTCGCCCGGACGTCTTCGCGCCCGCTCGTGGCGACGCACTCGGGCGTTCATGCCGTCAGCCCTCATACGAGGAACCTGACGGACAAGCAGCTCGATGCGATTGCCCAAACGGACGGAATGGTGGGGCTGAACTTTGCCTGCGCATTCCTTCGACCTGACGGAAAGATGCGGTCGGACGTCGGGATGGACGTGCTGATGCGCCACCTCGACCATCTGATTTCGCGCCTGGGCGAAGATCGCGTGGGTCTCGGGTCGGACTATGACGGAGCGTTGGTGCCCCAGGCGCTGGCGACGGTCGCGGATCTTCCGACGCTGCGGCAGGCGATGGTGGATCACGGCTTTGGCGAGGCGCTCGTGGCGAAGATCTGCCACGAGAACTGGTTCCGCGTGCTGGAGAAAAGCTGGGCCTGACGGCCTAGCTGACCAGCCGTCCCCACAGGTCGTATTCGCCGGCCTCGTCCACCTCGACGGTGACGATCTGGCCGGGGCTGAGCGCCTCGTGCCCTTCATCCACGTAGAGGTGCCCGTCGATCTCGGGCGCGTCGCCTTTGGTGCGGCAGGTGGCGGCGTCCTCCTCGACCAGGTCGACGATCGCCTCGACGCGGGTGCCGACCTTCGCGGCCAGCTTCGCCTCGGAGATCCCCTGCGCCTTCTCCATGAACCGCTCCCACCGTTCTTGCTTGACCTCGGCGGGGACGTGGTCGGGCAAGGCATTCGATCGCGCGCCCGAGACGTTCTCGTACTGGAAGCAGCCGACCCGGTCGAGCTGCGCCTCGTCGAGCCAGTCCAGAAGCGTCTGGAACTCGGCCTCGGTCTCGCCCGGGTAGCCCACGATGAAGGTCGAGCGCAGGGTCAGATCGGGGCAGGCGGCGCGCCATGCCGCAATCTCGTCCAGCGTTCGGGCGGCGGCGGCGGGGCGGACCATGCGCTTCAGGACGTCCGGGTGGGCGTGTTGAAACGGGATGTCGAGATATGGCAGCACGCCGCCCTCTGCCATGATCGGCACCAGCTCGCGCACGTGCGGGTAGGGATAGACGTAGTGCATCCGCACCCACGCGCCGAGCTGCCCAAGCTCGCGCGCGAGGCCAAGAATCGGCGCCTTCTCGGGCCGCTCCGCCCAGTCGGTGCCGTAGGCCGAGGTGTCCTGGCTGATGACCAGGAGCTCGCTCACCCCTGCCTCGACCAGCTTTTCAGCCTCGCGCAGCACCGCCTTCATCGGGCGCGACTGCAGCCGGCCGCGCATGTCGGGGATGATGCAGAACTTGCACTTGTGGTTACAGCCCTCCGAGATCTTCAGATAGCTGTAGTGGCGGGGCGTCAGGCTGACCCCTCGTGCCGGCAGCAGATCCACGAAAGGATCGGGCGAGGGCGGCACAGCCGCATGCACGGCGTCCAGCACCTGCTCGTACTGGTGCGGCCCGGTCACGGCGAGGACCTTGGGGTGCGCTCCGGTAATGTAGTCGGCCTCGGCTCCGAGACAGCCTGTCACGATGACGCGGCCGTTGGCTTGCAGTGCCTCGCCGATCGCGTCGAGGCTCTCGGCCTTGGCGCTGTCTAGAAAGCCGCAGGTGTTCACGATCACCGCATCCGCGCCGTCATATTGCGGCGAGATCTGGTAGCCCTCGGCCCTGAGGCGGGTGAGGATGCGCTCGCTGTCGACCAGCGCCTTGGGGCAACCCAACGAGACCATGCCAATGGTCGGCTGTCCTGCCCGGCGCTCGGAGGCCTGAGCGTCGAAATCGGGCGTCAGCCGGGCGTTTGCAAGGTCCGGGCGAAGGTTTGGGGGGTTCTGAGCCATGGCCGCCCCTGTATCCGATAGGCGGGGCCGCGGGAAGCGCGCTCGCAAAGGCGTGTGCGGGGGCCGTGGCGGAACTCCGCCAATGCTCTCAAGCTACAGCTTGCCGAACGCGTGCCTTCGCGCCAAGATTCCTCATGATCCGTCCGCTCGTCCTTTTGCTGCTGCTCACCGCCTGTGCCGCGCCCGCCCCCGAGGCGACCCGGCGCATGACCGGACTCTATCCCGGCGAGACCCCGCGCATGCGCGCCCTGGTCAACGAGTGGGCCGACCGCTACCAGATGCCGCGCAGCCTCTTGCACCGCGTCATCCAGCGCGAGAGCGATTACCAGCCCGGCGCCCGGAACGGTCCCTACTATGGCCTCATGCAGATCCGTCCTCAGACGGCACGCACGATGGGCCACCAAGGCCCGCCAGAGGCGCTGCTCGATCCCGAGACCAACCTCAGATACGCTGGCCGCTACCTGGCAGGCGCCTGGCTCGTCGCGGACGGGGACGAGGCCGAGGCAGTCGCGTGGTATGCCAAGGGCTACTACTACGAAGCCAAGCGGCGCTGCCTGTTGCGGGCGACCGGCCTCAACGACCGGGAAACCGCGGGGCACTGCCGCTGAGCTGACGGCGCAGCCTGAAGGTCGCGCGCCCGAAGAGGTGTCGCGCTTTCGGTTGAGAAAATCCAGCGACCTCGTATTTGAACTCGTCGGCCCTCCGCCGCATTGCGCGTGGAGACGAAGGGGACTCGATCGCAATGACTCTCGATCAGATGCTGAACAGCAGCGCGGGCCAGATCGCTCTTCTGGTGCTTGCGCTTGTGGCGACCGTGATCGTCCACGGGCTGCTCTGGCGGCCGCTCAAGCGGTGGATCTCGCAGCGCGACAGCTTGCCGTGGCGGATGGCCGCACAGCTAAGGCGACCGACGCGGCTGATCCTCCTGGTCCTGACGCTCATTGCGGTCGTACCGATCCTCGAGCTTCCGTCCCGGTTCGAGCGGGCGCTCGAGCATTTCGCACTCGCAGCCCTGTTGCTGACGGCAGGATGGACGGTGATGGTCCTCGTGAATTTCCTGATCGAGCGGGGGCTATCGCGCACTTCGCTTGAAGAAGAGGACTTCCTGTCACGCAGCCACGCGACGCAGCTTCGCGTGATCCAGAAGGTCGCTCAGATCCTGATCGTCCTGCTGACGGGCGGACTGGTCTTGTCCACGTTCGAGAGCGTGCGGAGCTATGGCGTCTCGCTCTTTGCGTCCGCCGGTGTCGCCGGTCTGGCGATCGGTTTCGCGGCCCGGCCGGTCCTCGCCAATCTCATCGCGGGCATCCAGATCGCGATGACGCAGCCGATCCGTTTGAACGACGTGGTGATCGTCGAGGGCGAATGGGGGTGGATCGAAGAGATCCGCGCCACCTACATCGTGGTGCGTATCTGGGACCTCCGGCGCCTCGTCGTGCCGCTGACCTACTTCATCGAAAAGCCGTTCCAGAACTGGACCCGCGACAGCTCGACCATCATCGGGCAGGTGGTCTGGCACCTCGACTGGACCGCTCCGGTGGCGGAGATGCGAGTGAAGCTGGACGACTTCCTTCGCGAATCAGAGCTTTGGGATGGCGGAGTGTCCGCCCTGCAGCTGATCGAGACCACCTCTGACACGATCCAGCTGCGCGGGCTCATGTCGGCCCGCAACGCGCCCCGCGCCTGGGACCTGCGCTGCGAAATCCGCGAAAAGATGGTGGTCTGGTTGCAAGACAACCACCCGACCGCGCTGCCACGGGTTCGCGCCGAAATGCTTGCGAACACCGACGAAGGGAAGAAGGGGAAGTTTTGGTAGCGTGGGGCGGACTTGAACCGCCGACCCCAGCATTATGAGTGCTGTGCTCTAACCAGCTGAGCTACCACGCCGTACCGGTGGCGGACGTATCCGCCCCCGCGCGGGGTGTCAAGCGGCGACGGTGTGATTGTCCATCCGAGTTGGGCGTCGCGGGCAGCATGACGAGTGTTTCGAAAAAGCGTTCGAACTCGTTGCGGGGCGGCTGCGCCACCGGACGCAAGGGACTCCGCCTGAAAGAACGAGCCAATCGACACGTGCCTTGTCGGCATCCTCCTTGGGCTCTGCCAGAAGCGCGCAGTCCGACCCGGACCACGTGAAACATCGTCATCATTGCGCCCCTGCACCACAATTCCCCAGAGGGCGTCGGTGCAATGGGCCCACGAATGAAAGATGAACGTCCGCTCGCCGGTTCAGTCGCCGTGGACGGCGAATTGTCCCAGATCCGCTTCGGGTGCCGGAATCGAGCGGAAGGTTTCGCGCACCCCGCCCTCGGTCAGCTCACGACTGACGGCCAGCAGCGTGTTGTCATCGTGGTCGGCGCAGAGGTCGACCATATCCATCAGCTGCTCCCGCGCCACGGGGCGCGCCGCAGCGAGGGTTGGTGCGCCGTAGGCCTCCACGAAGTGCCCGGCAAGGTTCTCGACCAGGTGGTCAAGTTCTGTCTCTTCGAGACGCGCGATGGCAACCAGCGAGACACGGCCAAACGTCTCGACCCCCAGCCAGCCGTTCGCAAAGGCCTGCCGGGCCTTCCCCTCCAGCTGGTCCTCCGTCCATTCGGAAAAGGCGAAGCCGCCGGGAATGCACCACTCGCCGGTCCGTGCGGGCTGCGCGAAGACGAGGGTGTCGGACTCGTCGAGATGCACCGCGCGCGCCAGCCGCATCATGCCTGCCCGGCCTCGACGAGGCCCCTCGCGATCTGGCGGAACACCTGGGCCTGCGCACTTTCAGGCTTGGACACCACGATGGGCGCCCCCCCGTCGGCCGCGGTGCGGATGTCGAGGTGGAGTGGGATCTCGCCCAGCAGCGGGACGCCCAGCTTTGCCGCCTCGGCCGCAACGCCGCCGTGGCCGAAGATGTGCTCTTCATGGCCGCAGTTCGAGCAGATATGCGTGCTCATGTTCTCGATCATGCCGATGATCGGCGTCTTGAGCTGGTGGAACATGTCGATCCCCTTGCGGGCGTCGAGCAGCGCGACGTCCTGCGGGGTCGAGACGACGATCGCACCGTCCACCTGAGTCTTCTGCGCGAGTGTCAGCGTCACATCGCCGGTGCCGGGCGGCAGGTCCACGATCAGCACGTCGAGCGCGCCCCATTGCACCTGCAGCAGCATCTGCTGAAGCGCGCCCATCAGCATCGGGCCGCGCCACACGACGGCCTGGCCCTCGCCGACCATGAGCCCGATCGACATCATCGTCACGCCATGATTCCGCATGGGCAGGATCGTCTTGCCGTCAGGTGAGGCCGGCCGACCGGAGACGCCCAGCATGCGCGGCTGCGACGGGCCATAGACGTCGGCGTCAAGCAGGCCGACGCGCCGGCCCTCGGCCGCGAGAGCGCAGGCAAGGTTGGCCGAGACCGTCGATTTGCCGACGCCGCCCTTGCCGCTTGCCACGGCGATGACCCGATCCACGCCGGGCACTTTCTGCGGCCCCTGGGGCTGCTGCGGCTTCTTCGCGCCCTTCAGGTCGGGCGGTGCCTTGTCGGAATGGGCGGTCATCACCGCCGAAACGCTGGCCGCGCCAAGCGCCTTGACCCGCGCCTCTGCCTCGGCGCGCGTGCGCTCGTAGCCCTTGGCCATGTCGCCCGGCACCTCTAGCACGAAGCGCACCGCATCACCGTCGACATTCAGCGCCTTGACCCGACCCGCCGCGACGATGTCCCCGCCGGTCGCGGGGTCCTGCACGCCGGCGAGCGCGGCTTCGATATCCTCTTTCGTCAAACTCATTCCGTCCCCTGGCCCTTGATGGTGCCGGTAATTTCGTGTTCGAGGCCGAGTTCCGGGATCGTCAGCACGACCTTTGCGTCATAGCTCTTGCCCTCGGTCTCGGTGCCGGCCTGGCGCATCGCTTCCTCGATCGCCTGCTGCGAGGTCACGCCGACCTGCTTCAGGAACTTCCGCATCGACATGTTGAATTCGTCGGTCATGGCACTCTCCGGGTTCGTCATCTGCCGAGGTATGCCTGCGGGGCGGGGACGGCAACGCCCCCGCGCTTGATCCTGTCCGAAATACTGTGTGCCTCAGTCCTTGCGCCGGGTCTTACGCCGCTCGGGCAGGACAACCGCATCGGCTGGCTGACCGTAATCGGCAGACGTACGTGCGACCGGCCGTGGCGGCCCCGAGAGCATGCCGTCGTGCATCTGGCTTTTTACGCGGCAGTCGTCACACATCTGGATCAGTCGCACCGCCTCGGGGCGGGCGAACATGGCGTGATGACCGGCGAGCTTCTCGGTGATGCGGTCGATCGTGGATTTCACGCCGAACGGTGCGTCGCATTCCACGCAATGAAACGGCTCTTCCTCGCGCACGACCCTCGGGGACAGCGCTGCATCCGCCGTGTTCATCCGGGGCTCGAGCGTGATGGCGTCCTCAGGGCAGATGTTGGCGCAAAGGCCGCATTGAAGGCACGCATCCTCGGTGAACAGAAGCTGCGGCTTGTCGGGATTGTCCGACAGAGCCCCCGACGGGCAGAGCGGCACGCAGGACAGGCAGAGGGTGCAGGCGTCGCGGTCGACGAGCACGGCGCCATAGGGTGCGTGGTCGGGCAACGGAGTGACCGCTTCGAGCGCGAGGGCCTTGGCAGCCATACGCGCCACCTGCCGACGCGAGCCCATGGCGAGCATCGGTTCGGGCGCCGTTTCCGGCGTAGGGCCGAGCGCCTCGGGCAGGGCATCGGGATCGGTAACGTCCAGAAGGCGCAGCGCTACGGTGCCGTCGATGGCGGCGGCAAGGGCGGCCTCTTGTTCAAGCGTGGCGCGGTCCGACATCGGCGACAGAAGGAGCGACACGTCGGCAAAGCCGCTGATCCGGGCCGACAGCGCCTCGGCATGGCCGAAGGCGGCGAGCGCAGGCAGCGCAAGCGGGATCACGTCGGCCGGAAGCCCTGAACCATGACGGGCGAGCAGGTCGATCATCTCGCGCCCGAACCCGTCGTCATGGACCAGAAGGCGGGGCATGATACCGCCGGCCACGCGGTAGGTGCGGGCGAGCGTGGCGACGCGCCGCATCGTATCGTCCACCGACGGCGCATCGTAGGAGATTGCGCCCGAGGGGCAAAGCGACGAGCACGCCCCGCAGCCGGCGCAGATATGCGGATCGACTGCCACGTGATCGCCGTCCGGAGTAATCGCGCCGGTCGGGCAGGCGTCGAGGCAGCGGGTGCATCCGGTGTGCTGCGCACGGGAATGGGCGCAGAGATCCTCTCGCAGGCGGATGTAGAGAGGCTGCTCGAACGTCCCCGTCAGGTCGCGTGCGGTGAGGGTGGCGTCGAAAACCGCGTCCGGACGGCCGGGATCGGCGCGCAGATACCCCTCGCGCTTTTCGTGGGCGGGAAAGAGGGGACGGTCGCCGGACAGGTCCACGATGATGTCGCACTCGCTTTGCGCATCGTCGCGGGGCGGCGTCATGTCGAAGCCGCCGCGGCCGCCGGGCACGAGTTGCGAGAAGCCGTCGATGGTGACGGAAAATTGCCCGAGCGCTCCGGTCGCCTTGCGAAGCCGGCCGTGGATCACGTCGAAGACGCGCGTCTCGGGCGGTGCGGTGGCATCGGTCAGCAGGCAGGTCACCGCGAGCGTGTCCGCCAGTCGCCGGGCGGCCGGAAGCGCCACGTCCGAGGCGCCGATCACGAGGCAGGTCCCCTCGCTGTCCACTTCGATGCTGCGCGGGGTCGGGCGGGGCATCGCGGCGTCGGCCAGCAGCGCCGCCTGTTTCGGCGTCACGTCGCGAGGGTCGTCGCTCCACCCCGCGCGGTCGCGCAGGTCGACGAAGTCGGGTACGTCGGCGCCGATCTCTTCGGCCAGGGCTTCGAACGTCGCGCGCTCCTGCTGGCATGCGACGGTCACCGGACTACCGGCCATCGCCTCCGCCGCATGGCCGATCTCGCGCCCGCAGAGGAAGGTGTGGGCCCGCGAAAAGCGCCGGCCGGTCGCCTTCTCGAGCTCGTCCCGGTTGACCCGCTGGGAGCCGAGGCAGTCACACAGTAGAACAGTCTCGGACATGGAACCTCTCGCAATCGTAACGTGCAGAGGCTATGACGTCCGACCACGGGCGGCCAGCCCCGCCGGTCGCAAATCTCCGTGCGCAGGAGATTTTTTCGCCGACGACGCGGGAAATGCGCGGGCCGCGGGTTTCGCGTCGCGGTTCGAAACGCCACCATAAGGAGGTGAGGAGACCGACCATGCCCAAGGCCAACGACTTCTGGTCCCGCCGCCGCCGTTCCGTCGCGGCCGAAGAGGATGACCTTGCCCGCCGCGAGGATGAGGCAGAGCACAAGGCCGCCGAAGCCGAGCTGGAGGAGGTGGACGATGAGACCCTTCTGCAGATGTTGGGTTTGCCCGATCCCGAGACGCTGACGCCGGCGGATGCGGCACGCTTCATGGCGCGAGAGGTGCCGGGCCGCCTGCGCAAGCGCGCGCTGCGCGCCCTGTTTCGCGGGCATCCCGGCCTGTCTTTGCCGGATGGGCTGAACGATTACGACGAGGACTACGTCAATGCGCCCCTCGCGCCGCGCTCTCTCCGGCCGGTCTGGACCGCCGTGCGCCGTTTCGCCGACACCTTCCCGGCCGAAGCGGACGGGCCTGCCCCCGCGGCGGTCGAGACGCAGTGCGAGGAGGCGCCGGCCGAAGAGGCGCCCGAGGATCCGGCGATCGAAGACCATGCGCCCGACCTGGACGAGCAGCCCCTGCGACCCCGGCGCATGACGTTCCGATTTGAGGAGGAAGACACGTGACCCCACCCGCCGAAATTGCGCCCGAAGACAGTGCCCGCGCCGAGCTTTACGCCTTCCTCGCCGCGATCCTGTCGGGACCGCCTCCCGAGACATTGCTGACGCAGGTCCGCGGGCTGGCGGGCGATGACGAGACCGAGCTGGGGCTCGCCCTCGCGGACCTTTCGCGCGTCGCGGCAGGCGTCGACGCCGCCGCAGCAGAGCGCGAGTTCAACGCACTGTTCATCGGGCTGGGGCGGGGCGAACTGCTGCCTTACGCAAGCTACTATCTCACCGGGAATCTGCACGACAAGCCGCTCGCCCGGCTGCGGTCGGACATGGCAAGCTTGGGAATCGTGCGGGCCGACAACGTGTTCGAGCCCGAGGACAACATCTCGTCGGTGCTCGAGATGATGGCGGGGCAGATCCTGGGTCACTACGGCGCTTCCCAGCCGCTGGAGAAGCAGGCGGACTTCTTCGCGACCCACGTCCAGCCTTGGGCCGGACGGTTCTTCACGGATCTCGAGGCGGCCAAGACGGCAGAACTTTATGCACCTGTCGGCACGTTGGGCGCTGCGTTCATGCGGATCGAGAAGGAGGCGTTTCAGCTCGCCTGAGCGGCAACGAGGTCGGCCCAGACGGGCAGGTGATCCGAGGCGCGCGCGGTAAGGGCCGTGCGCAGAACGCCGCACCGCTCGGCCTGCCACGCCGGTCCAAGGAGAAACCGGTCAAGATGCGCCACGGGCCGCGAAGCGTGAAAGCTGGGCCCGGGATCGAGCAGCGTCATCGCATCGGACCACGGCTCGAACCCGATGCGGCGCGACCATTCGTTCATGTCACCGGCAATGACGACGCCGGGCCCATGCTCTTCCAGCGCGGCCGAGATCGCGGCCATCTGCAACAGCCGGCTCCTCCGCAAAAGGCCCATATGCGTCGCGCAGAGCGTGAGCGGCCCCTCGGGCGTCTCGACCCGGACGAGCAGGGCTCCGCGCGGCTCGATTCCCGGCAGGTGCAGGCGATCGACCACCACGGCGGGCCAGTCGGGGCGAACGAGAATGGCGTTGCCGTGCCAGCCGAGGCTCGGGCCGTCGCCGGTCAGCACCGGTGCCAGCCCCGTCGCGTCGATCGCCTCGCGCGGCAGGGCGGCGGGGCGGGGTCCGAGGCGCTTGTCAGCCTCTTGCAGGGCGATGATGTCGGCGCCGCTTTCGTGCACGGCATGGGCGATGCGAAACGGATCACGCCGCCAGTCGAGCCCGACCGCCTTGCGGATGTTATACGAGACGACGCGCACCATCAGAGCTGCGGAGCCGCCAGGCGGGCGATGCGCGCGAGGATCCGGCGCCAGGCAGGCTGATCGGACAGGGACGTCTCGAGACGATAGGAGTTCTCGAAATCCTTCAGGAACATGGCCTCTACCTCAACCGCGGCTTCGGTGCTTTCAACGATCACCGTCAGTTCGAAGTTCAGCAAACCCGATCGGATATCAAGGTTCACGGACCCGACCGACGACAGGTCGTCGTCCACAAGCGCAACCTTCGAGTGCATGAAGGCCGGCGTGTAGCGATAGATCTCGCCGCCGGCCGCGCGCAGTTCGTCGAAATACGAGAATGCCGCCCACCAAGGCAGCCGATGATCCGGCCGGTCAGGCACCAGAAGCCTAAGATCCACGCCCCTCAGGGCGGCCAGTTGCAGCGCCGCCATGACTTGGGAATCGGGAACGAAGTAGGGTGTCGCGATCCAAAGCCGTTCGCGGGCCTGCTGCGCGAGGGCAATGAAATAAAGATTGCCGGTATTGAGCGTGTCGGTCGGCGCGATGGGGACCGCGACCGCTCGCATGTCGCCCGCGCGGGGGGCGGGGCGAAGTATCGGGCGGATGTCGTGCCCCGTAGCCCAGGCCCAGTCCGAGGCGAAGCTACGCTCGAGCTGGTCGACGACGGGGCCATCGACGCGCGCGAAGGTGTCGCGCCACGGGCCGTAGTTGGACTTGCCGATATAGGTTTTCGAGCAGTTCAACCCTCCGGTGAGCGCGGTGGTGCCATCCGCCACCACGAGCTTGCGGTGGTTGCGATAGTTCAGCTGGAACGGGCCGAGCGCGCGGGTCGGACCCTTCGGCCTCGCGGTCTGGATACCCGCCGAACGCAGCTCGGCCATGAAGTGGCGGGGCAACCCGAGAAGCGGCATCTCGTCGTGCAGGAAGAACACCTGGACCCCGGCCTTGGCCCGTTCGATGCAGGCGGCCTGGATCCGACGACCGATCTCGTCATCTGCAAAGGTGTAGAATTGCACCAGGACGTAGTGTTCGGCTTCTCGAATGACGGCCTCGATCACATCGAAGGTCGCTTCGCCGTCGACCATAAGCTTCATATCGCAGCCCGCGTCGATCTTGTTGCCGGACAGGCGAGAGAAGACGTCCAGTCGATCGGCAGGGACCGGCGCATCGCGGGGGGTGGCATCGACCTCGCCGAGCCGCGCGTCCGAGGCGCGGCGGCGTTCGGCGAATTTGGCGTAGTTGGCCCACCCGAGGAGCGCGTAGGCCGGGACGCCGACAAAGGGGTAGGCCAGGATCAGGACGATCCAGCCCACGGCCCCTTGCGGTGTACGCGACGTCGTGGTGGCAAGGTAACCGGCCACGATTGCGGGCAGGATGAAGAGCGCGCGCAGGAGCAGATCGTCAAATTCGAAGATGTCGTTGAGCAATTGGGTGCCGTCGCCCTTCCGCTGTCTCTCTGCCGCCTGGGGCAGTTAGCACGATCTGGGCGGCTTGAAACCGCCGCCATGCTTCCGTATCTGGCGCAGAGCCGATCCGGAGGACGCCCCATGGCCGCCAAGACCAATCCCTTCCAGTTCATCCAGCAGACTCGCGCCGAGATCTCCAAGGTGGTCTGGCCGACGCGCCGCGAAGTGCTGTTGACCACCGTGATGGTCTTTATCATGGCGTCGCTGACGGCGGTGTTCTTCTTTTTCGTCGACTTCCTTATCCGTCAGGGGCTTGAGCTTCTGCTGACGATGGTCGGCTGATTCTCCTTGGGCCGTGCCGCAAGATGCGGCGCGGGCTTGATATCCGCGCGTCCTGCCGGTATGAGGCGCGCAATTCCCCCGACATGGCGTGCTTCGAAGCGGTTGCGCGCCGCTTTTTTGTTTGGGGCGTCGTGACGCAAGCATGAGGTCAGGCCAGATGGCAAAGCGGTGGTATTCGGTCAGCGTGCTGTCGAACTTCGAAAAGAAGATCGCAGAACAGATCCGCTCCGAGGTCGCCGAGAAGGGCCTCGAGGACCAGATCGACGAGGTGCTCGTGCCGACCGAAGAGGTCATCGAGGTGCGTCGCGGCAAGAAGGTCTCGACCGAGCGGCGCTTCATGCCCGGCTACGTGCTCGTGCACATGGAAATGTCGGACCAGGGCTACCACCTGATCAGCCAGATCAACCGGGTGACGGGTTTCCTCGGGCCGCAGGGTCGGCCGATGCCGATGCGTGACGCCGAGGTTGAGGCGATCCTGGGCCGCGTCCAGGAAGGCGAAGAGACGCCGCGCATCGAGATCAGCTATGAGACGGGCGAGAAGGTGAAGGTCACCGATGGCCCGTTCGAAGGCTTCGACGGCACCGTCGAGGACGTGGACGAGGGGAACCAGACCCTGAAGGTCTCGGTCTCGATCTTCGGCCGGGCGACCCCGGTCGAGCTGGAATACACTCAGGTCTCGAAAGAGATCTGAGCGTTCGACGTGGGAGCTTTCCGTCAAGGCGGGGCGAACCACGGCATCCGCGCCTTCGGGCGCATGTAGGGTGGGGATGATCCCCGCCGCGAATGTCAAAGGAGGCCACACATGGCCAAGAAGAAGATTGGCAGCATGAAGCTGCAGGTGAAGGCGGGGCAGGCCAATCCCTCTCCGCCCGTAGGCCCGGCGCTGGGTCAGCGCGGCATCAACATCATGGAATTCTGCAAGGCCTTCAACGCCAAGACGCAGGACATGGAGCAGGGCGCGCCTTGCCCCACCGTGATCACCTATTACCAGGACAAATCCTTCACGATGGAAATCAAGACGCCGCCCGCGTCTTATTACCTCAAGAAGGCCGCCAACGTGCAGTCCGGCGCCAAGACGCCCTCGCGCGAGACCGTCGGTCAGGTGACCGCCAAGCAGGTCCGTGAGATCGCCGAGGCGAAGATGCGCGATCTGAATGCGAACTCGATCGAGGACGCGATGCAGATCATCCTGGGCTCCGCCCGCTCCATGGGCATCGAGGTGAAGTAATGGCCAAGCTGACCAAACGCCAGAAGGCCCAGACCGCCTCGGTCGAGGGCAAGGAGAACATCACGGTGGAGGATGCCGTCGCGCTCATCAAGTCGAACGCGACCGCCAAATTTGACGAGACCGTGGAAATCGCGATGAACCTCGGCATCGATCCGCGCCACGCCGACCAGATGGTCCGCGGCACGGTGACGCTGCCCGCCGGCACCGGCAAGACTGTTCGCGTGGCCGTGTTTGCCCGCGGAGCCAAGGCCGATGAGGCGCAGGCCGCCGGGGCCGACATCGTCGGCGCCGAAGACCTGATGGAGCAGGTGCAGAACGGTCAGATCAACTTCGACCGCTGCATCGCGACCCCGGACATGATGCCGATCGTCGGTCGTCTGGGCAAGATCCTGGGGCCGCGCAACCTGATGCCGAACCCCAAGGTCGGTACGGTGACGATGGACGTGAAAGAGGCCGTCGAGGCCGCCAAGGGCGGACAGGTCCAGTTCCGCGCCGAGAAGGCGGGCGTCGTGCATGCCGGCATCGGCAAGGCTTCGTTCTCGGATGAAGACCTGATTCGTAACGTCCGCGCTTTCGTGGACGCGGTGTCGAAGGCCCGGCCGACCGGCGCCAAGGGCACCTACATGAAGCAGGTGGCACTGTCCTCGACCATGGGTCCGGGCGTGACCGTGGACGTCGTGTCTGCCACCGGCAACGAGTGATCTTCGGATCATTCTGGGTTGGCTGGGCGGTCATCGGTTGACGCATTCCGTCTGGTTGGAGGCTCACCCGGTTCACCTCAGTCAATAATCCATAGGCCGCGCTCCCAAGGGGCGCGGCCTTATTTAATCGGTTCTTGCACCGATCGCGGTGAGATTGGGAACTTGCAGTAGCTTCCACCTTGTCACTGCCGCGAGTTAGCTCAAACTGCTTCGAGCTTGGTGTCTGTGTAGGCTCAGGACCCACTAATCAGGTTGAGGCTGTGCGGCCCGCATGATTCACGGCCCTCGAACAAGAGGGG
>NZ_JBELKF010000105.1:0-9524 GCF_042089775.1 Palleronia sp. | reverse complement strand
AAGTCGAAGTTCGACAACAAGTACGGCTGCAAGGAGTCGCTGGTCGACGGCATCCGCCGCGCCACCGACACGATGATGGCTGGCAAGGTTGCCGTCGTCTGCGGCTACGGCGACGTGGGCAAGGGCTCGGCGGCGTCCCTGCGCGGCGCCGGTGCGCGGGTGAAGGTGACCGAAGTCGACCCGATCTGCGCGCTTCAGGCAGCGATGGACGGGTTCGAGGTCGTTCTGCTGGAAGACGTGGTCGCCTCGGCGGACATCTTCGTGACCACGACCGGCAACAAGGACGTCATCCGCATCGAGCACATGCGCGAGATGAAGGACATGGCGATCGTCGGCAATATCGGCCATTTCGACAACGAGATCCAGGTCGCCAGCCTCAAGAACCACAAGTGGACCAACATCAAGGACCAGGTGGACATGATCGAGATGCCCTCGGGGCACCGGATCATCCTGCTGTCCCAGGGGCGTCTTCTGAACCTCGGCAACGCAACGGGCCATCCGTCCTTCGTGATGTCCGCCTCGTTCACCAACCAGGTGCTCGCGCAGATCGAGCTGTGGAAGAACGGCGGGCAGTACCAGAACGACGTCTACATCCTGCCCAAGCACCTGGATGAGAAGGTCGCGGCGCTGCATCTCGACCGGATCGGGGTGAAGCTGACCAAGCTGTCGTCCGAACAGGCGAACTATATCGGCGTCACGCCCGAGGGTCCGTTCAAGCCCGAGCACTACCGCTACTGATCCATGCGAGCGGCCCCTTCGGCAGATGTCGAAGGGGTCGCGCTGCCGTCAGAGACGTGTAGGAACATCGTAAGAGTCCTGTGCGAACCGCGTGAGAGGGTCCCGAGCCTGCCCATCCGGCGGATCGGTCTATATCGGACCTTATGTTCGCCCGCCTGAAAGCCGCGCTGTTCGAAAGCCCCGACCCGATGCCGTGGCGCGATGTGGCGATGATGATCATCGCCATGGTCGTGCCTGCCATCGTCGCGGTCAGCATCCTGGGCCGAACCGGCTCGATCGCCTTCATCGCCGCAATGCCCGCCTGCCTTGCCGCACAGGATGCCGGGATCAGGATTTCGTTCCTCGTCACGGTTGTCATGGGAATGGCCGGCCTTCTGGCGTTGGGCTCGCCCGAGATGGCGCTGCTGGTCGCGCCCTTCCTGGGACTGATGGTCGGGATCTGCGGCACGTTCGGGCTGGCGAAACCGTCCATCCGGGGGCTGTTCACGTGGCCGATCTTTACATCGACCATCATCGGCGCCGAGAACCTGCCGCTGATCTTCGGTGTCTTCCTGCTTGGTATGGCCTGGGCGCAGGCGGTCACCTGGGCCTTCGGCAAGGCGGCCGCGAACCCGGATGAGGACGCCGAGAGCAGCCCTTACGCCATGGTCTTCGGGATTGCGCTGGCCCTTGGGCTGACCCTGTCGGTCTGGGTCGGGCAGCGGTATTTCGGTGAGCACGGCTTCTGGTTCCCGCTGACCTTCGTGATCCTCGTGCTGCCGCCGCACGGGCAGTTGTTCTCGCGCACGGTCAAACGGACGGTCGGCACGGTGCTGGGGACCGCCATCGCGATCGGCATCGCGTGGGCTGTCGATCTGACCTGGGTGACGGTCGGCTTGGGCGGGGTGGCGCTGGTTCTGGGTTTTCGGATGCTGCCCTTCAACTACACCGTCTTCACGGCGCTGCTGACGATTGCGGTGCTCGAGGTGCTGGCGCTGGTGTCCGAGGTCGATCAACTGGCGCTGGAGCGGGTCGGAACCATGGGCGCGGCGGCCGGCATGACGATCGCGCTGGGCCTTGCGGGATACGCGATCCTGCGCCTTTTCGCGCCGGGGGCCATCGACGCGCTGATGGAGGGCGAGGACGCGCCGCTACAGGGGCAGAGGCGCAAGGACAGCCGTGCCTCGGCCAGTCGCGCGGGCTAGTGACCGCCGAGTTCGCATATGATGCGCCATTCGGCCTCGGTCACGGGCTGGACCGACAGGCGGGGGCTTTTCACCAGCGCCATTTCGGACAGGCGCGGGTCGTCCTTGATCCGGGCCAGCGACACCGGATTCGGCAGCGGTTCAACGGCCTGGACGGTGACGCAATCCCACTTGCCGCTCTCGTCCGTGGGATCGGGATGCGCGGCGGTGATGACTTCGATGATGCCGACGCAGGCCTTGTCCGACTGCGAATGGTAGAAGAACGCGCGGTCGCCCACCTGCATCTCGCGCATCTTGTTGCGGGCCTGGTAGTTGCGGACGCCGGACCACTCCTCGCCTGCCGCGCCCTTGGCGACCTGGTCTTCCCAGGACCATTCCGCGGGTTCGGTCTTCATCAGCCAGTGTTTCATGCCTTCGCCCCCCTCTTGCCCGAGCCGAGCATGGGCGAGGCTGTGCTGTCCAGTGGCCAGCGGGGGCGGGGCGCAAGGTCCATGCCGTCGCGGTGGCCAGCGGCGAAAAGCTCGGACCCGGCCCAGGCAATCATCGCCGCGTTATCGGTGCAGAGGCGCAGCGGCGGGGCGAGGAACGGACGGTCGGTGACGTCTTCGAGTGCCGCGCGGATCGTGCCGTTGGCCGCGACGCCGCCCGCCACGGCAACGCAGGTCGCATCGGGGCAGAGCGCGAGGGCGCGGCGCGACTTCTCGGCCAGGGTGGCGGCGACGGAGGCCTGGAAGCTGGCGCAGATGTCGGCGCGGATGGCGCGAGGCAGCGCGCCGTCCACCAGCGCCGCGTCGCGGGCGCGCAGAACGGCGGTCTTGAGGCCCGAGAAGCTGAGGTCGCAGCCGGGGCGGTCGAGAAGCGGGCGCGGGAAGGCGAAGGCCGTGGGGTCGCCGTTGCGGGCCTCGGCCTCGACCGACGGGCCGCCGGGCTGGGGCAGGCCGAGGAGCTTGGCGACCTTGTCGAACGCCTCGCCCGGCGCGTCATCGATGGTGCCGCCGAGGCGGGTGAACCGCTCTGGTCCGTCGACCCGCAGGAACTGGCAATGCCCGCCCGAGACGAGCAGCATCAGGTAGGGGAACTGGACGGCGTCGGTCAGCCGGGGCGTCAGCGCGTGGCCGGCAAGGTGGTTCACCCCGATCAGGGGCTTGGCCGCGGCCAGCGCCAGCCCCTTGGCGCACATCACGCCGGCCATGACGCCGCCGATCAGGCCGGGTCCGGCGGTGACGGCAATGGCTTCCACCTCGGCCAGCGTCACGCCCGCCTCGGCCAACGCCTGTTCGACGCAAAGGTCGAGCTTTTCCACATGCGCGCGCGCCGCGATTTCGGGGACGACGCCGCCGAAATCCGCGTGGAGGTCGGTCTGCGAGGAGACGACGTTGGACAGGATCTCGCGGCCGCGCAGCACGGCGGCGGCGGTGTCGTCGCAACTGGATTCGATGCCGAGGATCATGTGCGCGCCCTTGGATGGAGTGGCGATCTGCCTACCAAAGCGTGCCTCGCGCGTCTATGCAGGTGCCATGATCGTGCTGACCCGCCCCCTGCCCGCCGCGCGCCGGTTTGCCCGCGCGCTGCGCGACCGGGGGATCGAGGCGCCGATCCTGTTCTCTCCGGTGATGGAGATCGTGGCGCTGCCCGGGGGGCCGCTGCCAGAGGGGACGCTGATCTTCACGTCGGAAAACGGCGTTGCGGCCGCCGCCGGGCTGGGATCGCTGGCGGGACGGAGCGTCGTGACCGTGGGCGCCCGCACCGCCGCCGCGGCGCAGGCCGCCGGTGCGCGGGCCGAGGCGCTGGGCAGCGATGTGGCCGAGCTGGGCGATGCCCTCGTCGCGCGCGGGGGCGGGCCGTATGTGCACCTTCACGGACGGCATGTCACCGGCGACCTGGCGGGGCAGTTGCGCGGGGCAGGCCTCGTGGCGGAGGCGCGGGCGATCTACGATCAGCGGGCGCTGCCCCTGACCGGCGCGGCGCGGGCGGCGCTCCTGGGACCCCAAGCGGTGGTTCTGCCATTGTTTTCGGCACGTTCGGCCAAGCTGACGGCGGACGCGCTGGGCGAGCGGCCGCGCGACGTTCACGTCGTTGCGCTCAGCCGCAAAGTTCAGGATAGCTGGCCTTGGAGTATGGAGACGCTAGGTGCCGGCAGGACAGACATGTCGGCAATGGCCGATGCCACCGTCGCAGCATGCGCGACGCGCGGGGATGACAGAAGGGGCGGGACGTGACGAACGAGACCGAGACGACGCCAGACGAGCCGACGCCGGAGACCCGGAACACGGCCGAGACGACCGAGCGGACCGAGCTGCCGGAGCGTAGCGGAGGCGGAGGTCCGTTCCTGGCGGTCCTCGTCGGCGGCTTTCTGGCAGGCGCTGCGGGCTACGTTGCGGCCTATTACACCGAGTTCGGCCTGTTCCAGCAGCCCGAAAGCGAAAGCCCCATCGGCGCGATCTCGGAGTCGCTCGACACGCAGGCCGAACGGCTGGCCGCGCTCGAGGCCGAGCTTGAGCAGGCGAGCGAAGACCCCTCGCAGGCAGAGATGGAACAGACGCTGGGCCAGGTGAACGAACAGGTCGCGACACTGTCCGAGCGGTTGCAGTTGATCGAAGGCGCCCCCGCCGGTGAGCCAGTGGACCTGACGCCGGTGTCGGACCGGCTGGCCGAGCTTGAGGGGCAGATCGCGGACCTGCAGGAACAGACCGGCCAGCAGGCCGCGCAGATCGAAGAGATGTCGCAGAGCGACCGGCTGGACCAGCTGTCCCAGCGGGTCGAAGAGCTGTCGTCGACCGTTCAGTCGCAGGCCCAGACGATCGAACAGCAGCAGCAGGAGATCCAGAATGCCGCGCAATCGGCCGAGGCCGAGGCGAACCGGATCGCGGTGCAAGGTGCGCTGACGGGAATCCGCGCCGCGCTCGACACCGGAGAGGCCTATGCCGACGAGATCGGCGCGCTGCGCGAGGCAAGCGACGTCACGGTGCCCGAGGGTCTTGCCGCGCCGGCCGAGGAAGGCGTCCCGACCCTGAACGGGTTGCGCCAGAGCTTTCCCGAAGCCGCCCGCGAGGCGCTGTCGGACTCGATTGCCGCGACGGCGGGCGAGGGCGTGGCAGACCGCTTCGGCGCGTTCATCCGCGCCCAGACCGGCGCGCGGTCGCTCGACGAACAGGCGGGCGACGGCCCCGACGCGATCCTGTCCCGCGCCGAAGCGCGCCTGAACGAGGGCGACCTGCAGGCCGCGCTGGACGAGATCGCTACCCTTCCCGAGGCCGGGCAGGAGGCCCTGTCCGGCTGGACGGCCCGCGCCCGCGAACGGCTCGCCGCGACGCAGGGTCTCTCCGAGCTCAACAGCTCCGTCACTAACTGAGGACGACACGCATGGTTTGGTCTCTCATCAAGATCGTCGCCTTCTTCGTCCTGATCGGCCTTCTGGCCATCGGTGCGGGACTACTTCTGAACGCCGACGGCTCGATCCGCATCGCGCTTGCGAATACCGAGTTCACGCTCGGGCCGCTTCAGGCCGTGATCGCCGTTATCCTTCTGCTGGTGCTGGCGTGGGTCGTCTTCAAGCTGCTCAAGCTTCTCTGGGCCCTGCTGCGATTCCTGAACGGCGACGAGACGGCCGTGTCGCGCCACTTCTCGCGCAACCGCGAGAAGAAGGGCCTTGCCGCACTTGGCGACGCGATGCTCGCGCTCGCCTCGGGCGAGGGCAAGGAGGCGCAGGCCAAGGCCGAGCGGGCCGAGCGCTACCTTCACCGCCCCGAACTCACGAGCCTTCTGATCGCGCAGGGCGCCGAGATGACCGGCGACCATGCCCGCGCCGAGGCCGTCTACAAGGAGCTGGTGCAGCACGACCGCACGCGCTTCGTCGGCGTCCGCGGGCTGCTGAAGCAGCAGCTCGACGCGGGGAACACCGATACCGCCCTTGCGCTGGCCGAGCGGGCCTTCGCCATCAAGCCCAAGCACGCCGAGACGCAGGACACCTTGCTAAAGCTGCAGGCGGCGCGGCATGACTGGACCGGCGCCCGCCGGACGCTGGGCGCCAAGCTCAAGCACGGATCCCTGCCCCGCGATGTGCACAAGCGGCGTGACGCGGTGCTGGCCCTGTCCGAAGCGCGCGACGTGATCGCCGAGGGCAATTCGATCGAGGCGCGCGAGCGCGCGATCGAGGCGAACCGCCTGTCGCCCGACCTGATCCCGGCCGCCGTCATGGCCGCACGCGGTTACATCGACAACAACCAGGAGCGATTCGCGACCCGCGTGCTGAAGAAGGCGTGGAACGTGCAGCCGCACCCGGACCTGGCCGCCGCCTTCGCCGAGATCCAGCCGAACGAATCGGCGCAGCAGCGGGTTCGCCGGTTCTCGACCCTGACCCGGATGCATCCCGACCATCCCGAGACCAAGATGCTTCTGGCCGAGCTGCACATCGCGAACGAGGATTTCCCGGCCGCCCGCCGCGCGCTTGGCGACTTGGCAACAGCCGATCCGACGGCGCGCTCGGTCACCATCATGGCCGCGATCGAGCGTGGGGAAGGGGCCGACGATGCCATCGTCCGCGGCTGGCTGGCCCGTGCGCTGACCGTGCCGCGCGGCCCGAAATGGGTCTGCGACAACTGCCACACGGTGCATGGCGAATGGGGCCCGATCTGCGGGAACTGCGGTGCCTTCGACACCCTGTCCTGGACCGAGCCAAAGGAGGGGACGGTCGCCCTGCCCTCGCAGGCCGAGATGCTGCCCCTGATCGTCGGCCAGACCGAGACGGACCGCCCCGAAGTCGTCGCAGAGCCCGAGCCCGCACCGGCGACCGCTGCACCCCAGCCTGCCGCGGGCCCCGAGGCGACACCGGCGCCTGCAACGCCGGCCCCGACGACGGCGCCCGAGGAAACGACCGCTCCTGCGACCGGACCCGCCACCCGAGACGAGACGGTCGTCCCGCCTGTGTCCGAGGACCGGCGACAGTCCGCCGTCAGCATCCCCGAGGCCGAGGTCATCGTCCCGCAGGAACAGCGCGACGAAGAGACCGCGAAATTGAAGTAGGCCCTTTCCCTTCCGGCGCGCCGCTGTTACAGAGCGCGCCGGTGGGTCCGCCGCTGTAGCTCAGCTGGTAGAGCACGTCATTCGTAATGATGGGGTCGGGGGTTCGAGTCCCTTCAGCGGCACCACCCAGATCTCGAAAGAGATGAAACAACAAGGGGTTAGCTCAAAGCGCCCCGTTTCAATCCACCTTCCCGCTCTCGTTCCTGCCGCGCACCCAGCAGGCGCGCTTCGGGCGGCCCCTCTTAGGCTCCGAGGCGCGATTCGGTGGCGTCGGGTCCATCCGCAGACACTGACGGGATGCGCAGCGGGTTCGCCGGGTGATTTCTCCATTTCGCCGACAAAGCCGACATCAGGTCGCTGCCGGTCGAAAACTTGCCGTCCAGCAGAAGCCGCTTCAGTTCGCCGTGGAACGCGAGTGACGCCGCCACGGCCTGTCGCTTTGCCTCTGCCGGGTCATCTCGGGGCCGTTGTCGGCGTACCGCTTCATGAGGCTGCTCATATGCGCAAGATGAGGCTCGCTCGCCGCTCGCGCCTGGCGGAGTAGCAGTGCACGCGCGTCCGCGTCAGCACGCTCGCGCTCAAGCTCCTTGCGAGCGGTCACCAGATCCTTCTCGACCGCTTGGAACTGTGCTTGGGCCACGTCGCGCTGCTTTCCCATCAGCCTCGCCTTGGCAGCGAACTGCACCCGTTCCACGTCGTGGGGCCGCGCCGCCTCTCTGTGTCGCTGGCAAGCCTCCTTCGCGATACGGCGAGCAGCTTCGATCTCTTCGCGCGCAAACTCTTCCCGCACTTCGGCCTGAAGGCTGGCCCACAGCTCCTCTCGGACCTCATCCTTGATTTGGGCATAGACTTCCGCGTGGACATGCTCCCGTTGCGTCATCCGCTCCGGGGTGCCCCGCTCGGTCCTCGCGTCGAGGTGCAGCCGGCACCAGCGCGTCCAGCTTGATTGCATGGCTCCGGTGGCGGTAGTGATGGATGGATCACAATGCTTGCTCGTGGGCGAGCAGTCCTTCACGAGCTTTCCGGCCGGAGATGACCAGCTTCGCCGCGCCGCTCTTGTGCCGCTGCATCCTTACTGGCGCAACGAGAAGGTCCAATACGCCAGCACCCCGCTCGTCGGTATCGTACCGGACGTGAAAGACGGAGCCCGCACCGCACCAGCTTTTCAGCCCACAACTGAGCTTCATGGATGAGGTCCATCACGCGCGAGTTGCCGAGGTCGCGAGGATTGCCGGTCTCCAACAGCCAAACAGGCGAGACGATTGCCATCAGATGCATCGCGGGCGCGGCATTCGCGCGTTCCTCGGCGCCGGTCTCTGCCTTGTGTAGCTCGTGTGCCTGAATAATGTCGCAACCGCCGCCACCCATGCTGAAGCCCGCCTTCGACCAGGCGAAGTTCCTGGCGGGGTCGCTGATGCTTCGGCGCTGTGAAGCCTCGTCGTCCCTCTTGGCATGGCGCTCCGCCCCTCCGAGGCTGCGCTTTCCGCTGCCATGTGTGAGGTTCGCCAGTCTGACGGCTGCTTTGTGTCCCATGTTTCTCTCCGCGTTTCAGGTTCGGAGAGGAAGGTAATATTGGCTATACAAGATACGCGCGCAGCCCATCGGTGCCGCCAGGAAGCCGGACGCGAAGAAACCCGCTACCGGTCAGGCGTTCACCCACCGTCGCTCCGCAAGCCTTCGAATCCTCCTGCGGCTCACAAGACAATGTGCTTTCGTAGAAGGAATACCAGCCAGCGCGTCCATGAACGGCGGACTCCTCTTGCTACGGGTCCACTGGTTTCAATCAACACCAGTTGCCACGGGTATATGCGCCTAGACGAGCCGCCACCCCAGGCTAGCGGAGTTCCAGATATCTCTCATACTGGGATAGAAATGCCTCTTTGGCCGCCGCTGGTGACAGGTGCTGTACCTCGACAGGAGCTGGCACTACTCCAGCTTCCAAAGCCCAGTCCGCACAACCCGGTGCCATTACCTGCGCTTGCTCGGCAGCCAAAACCCGCAAGTCAGTTCGTTTGACGGTGTCTTTGAAGTTTCTGTCCATCCCGAAGCGTTGGATGATTGCGTCCTCCACCGCCGCTTCTATCTGCCTGTACTCGGGCAAAAGTTGCTTGAAGGGCCGCGTCACGTCACCGATGAAGGCTTCCGACGCGTCATGGAGCAGTGCCTCGTACGCGAACTCATCGACGGTATCAGCAACAAGCAGACTGTGCTCCGCAACGGAGTAGAAGCTTCGGCATTGTCCTGCGTAGCGGCAGACGTGTGCGAGACCGTGAGCGATATCCTCGCTGCGGAAATCGCTGCCGTGTGGGTCGAGGAAGTCGAAGAGTTTTCCGCTCGCAAGCGTGATGGTGGACCCTTTGGCCACGTTGACGGCAACTACGCGCCGTATCATGTTCATGTAGTGTCTCCCCACGCTTAGGCGTGCGCGCCAAAGTGCATCGCTGGCTCGATTGTGCTGCTGACCGTTCCCACCATTTTTTTGCCCCAGAACAAGGTTTCTTCGTCTGGCACTCTCCGGGAGTCCAACCTAGGCTCTGGACTCATAACCAGAAGATGACGGTAGCGGCGAGGGCGATGGCC
>NZ_JBELKF010000104.1:2154-9737 GCF_042089775.1 Palleronia sp. | reverse complement strand
GGTCTATACCGCCTACAAGCGCGCGACCGAGACGAAAGGCCGCCCGTCTTGCCTGCTCATCAAGACCGTCAAGGGCTACGGCATGGGCAAGGCCGGCGAAGGTGCGAACACCGCCCACCAGTCCAAGAAGATGGACTCCGAGCAGTTGAGGGCCATGCGGGATCGCTTCAAGATCCCCGTGGAAGACGCTGATATTGAAAAGGTTCCCTTCATCTCGCTGAACAACGCGCAGAAGGCGTACCTGACCGATCGCCGCAAGGATCTGGGCGGGCCGTTCCCGTCGCGGTACACCGGCGCCCCGGCGCTTGAGGTGCCGCCGCTCGAGGCGTTCAAGCGCGAGCTGCAATCGTCGGGCGACCGCGAGTTCTCGAGCACGATGGCCTTCGTGCGCATCCTGACGACGCTCTTGCGCGACAAGAAGATCGGCGAGCGCGTGGTGCCGATCGTGCCCGACGAGTCCCGCACCTTCGGGATGGAGGGGCTGTTTCGGTCCGTGGGCATCTACAATCCGCTGGGCCAGCAGTACACGCCCGCCGACGCCGACCAAATGGCGTATTACAAGGAGTCGAAGGACGGCCAGGTCCTGCAGGAGGGGATCAACGAGGCCGGCGCGATGGCCGACTGGATCGCCGCCGCGACGTCGTATTCCAACCACGGCGTTCCGATGATCCCGTTCTACATCTACTACTCGATGTTCGGCTTTCAGCGGGTCGGCGACCTGTGCTGGGCCGCGGGCGACAGCCGGGCACGGGGCTTCCTGCTGGGCGGCACCGCGGGCCGCACGACGCTGAACGGCGAGGGCCTGCAGCACGAGGACGGGCACAGCCACATCCTGGCCAGCACTGTTCCCAACTGCATCAGCTACGATCCGACCTTCAGCTACGAGGTGGCGGTGATCGTGCAGTCGGGCATGCAGCGGATGTTCGCGGACCAGGAGGATGTCTATTATTACATCACCCTGATGAACGAGAACTATAAGCACCCCGAGATGCCGATGGGTGCCGAAGAGGGGATCATCAAGGGTCTCTATCGCCTGCGAAAGGCCGAGAAGCCGGGCAAGAAGCACGTGAACCTGATGGGGTCCGGCACGATCCTGATGCAGTCGATCAAGGCCGCCGAGATGCTGGAGCAGGATTTCGGCGTCACCTCGGACATCTGGTCGGCGACGTCGCTGAACGAGCTGGCCCGCGACGGGCAGGACGCGCTGCGCTGGAACCGCCTGCACCCGTTCGACGAGCCGCGTGTGCCCTACGTCACGAGGACGCTGGCCAACGCCAAGGGGCCGGTCATCGCGGCGACCGACTACATGAAGAACTACGCCGAGCAGATCCGCGCCTTCGTCGAGCAGCCGTTCACGGTTCTCGGCACCGATGGCTTCGGGCGGTCGGACAGCCGCGAGAACCTGCGGCGCTTCTTCGAGGTGGACGCCAACCACATCGCGGCGTCGGCGATGCACGAACTCTTCAAGGCCGGCACCGTGTCGAAGGCCGAGATGGAGAAGGCCGTGCAGAAATACGAGATCGACGGCGCCAAGCCGAACCCGCGGCTGAGCTGAGCCGAACCGGACTAAACGAGGGAAAACAGAGAGATGGCAACTGAAGTCAAGGTTCCGGATATCGGCGATTTCGATGAAGTTCCGGTCGTGTCGGTGCTGGTCTCGGTCGGGGACCGGGTCGAGAAGGAAGACGCGCTGATCGAACTGGAAAGCGACAAGGCGACGATGGAGGTCCCGTCCTCCCACGCCGGGGTCGTGAAGGAGGTCAAGCTCAAGGAAGGCGACAGCGCCGGCGAGGGCACCGTGATCTTGATCCTCGAGGAAGAGGACGCGAGCGGTGGCGGCGAAGATGAGGCCGCCGAGCCAAAGATCGACGAGAAGGCCTCGGCCGAGGACGAAGGTAAGTCGAGCGGCGACAAGGCCTCTGAAGGCAAGCCCTCGGCCGAAGGCTACGGCAATTCGGGCGGCGATGCGCCGGCCTCGAACGCGGTGGTGGATACCGGGTCGTCCAAGTTCCACGCCTCGCCCTCGGTGCGCGCCTTCGCACGGCGGGTGGACGTGGACCTGCGGCAGGTGAACGGGTCCGGCCGCAAGGGCCGCATCCTGCGCGAGGACGTCGAGGCGGCGCTGAAAGGCCAGGCCGGACCGGCTGCCGGCAAGGGCCAGGCACAGGGCGGCATGGGCATCCCCCCGATCCCGGCGGTCGACTTCTCGAAGTTCGGTCCCGTGGAAGACGTGGAGATGTCGCGGATCCAGAAGATCTCGGGTCCCGCGCTGCACCGCTCGTGGCTGAACATCCCGCATGTCACGCACAACGAGGACGCGGCGATCGACGAGGTCGACGCCTACCGCAAGGAGCTGGACACGAAGGCCAAGGACGAAGGCTACCGCGTTACGCTTCTGTCCTTCGTGGTGAAGGCGAGCGTTTCCGCGCTGAAGCAGCACTGGCAGCTCAACTCCTCGATCCATCCGGACGGAGATAAGCTGATCCGCAAGCACTTCTACAACATCGGCTTCGCAGCGGATACGCCGAACGGGCTGGTGGTGCCGGTCATCAAGGATGCCGACCGCAAGGGCATCGTCGAGATCTCGAAGGAGCTGGGCGATCTGAGCGCGCAGGCGCGGGACGGCAAGCTGAAGGGCGACGACATGAAGGGCGCGACCTTCACGATCTCGTCCCTCGGCGGCATCGGCGGGACCAGCTTTACGCCCATCGTCAACGCCCCCGAGGTCGCGATCCTGGGCCTGACGAAATACTGGATGAAGCCGATCTGGAACGGTCAGGAGTTCGTGCCGCAGAAGACCCTTCCGATGAGCCTGTCCTACGACCACCGCGCCATCGACGGGGCGCTCGCGGCGAGGTTCTGCGCCCATCTGGCCTACCTGCTGGGCGATCCCCGGCGCCTGATGCTGTGAGGGAATGAGCATGGAAATCAAGGTTCCCGATATCGGTGATTTCTCCGATGTGCCCGTTGTGTCGGTGCTCGTCTCGGTCGGCGACAAGGTCGAGAAGGAAGATCCGCTCATCGAGCTGGAATCCGAAAAGGCCACGATGGAAGTACCGTCCCCGAATGCGGGGACGGTGAAGGAAATCCGCGTCAAGGAAGGCGACACGGTCACCCAGGGCGATGTGATCATGGTCTTCGAGGCGTCCGAGGAGGGCGACGCGAAGGGCGAGGCGCCGAAATCCGATGCCAAGCCCGAGCAGAAGCCCGCACCCAAGGCGGCCGAGGGCGCGAAGGCGGGCTCGGGCGACGTGCACGGCGAGGTGGTCGTGCTCGGCTCCGGCCCCGGCGGCTATTCGGCAGCGTTCCGCGCGGCCGACCTTGGCAAGAAGGTCGTTCTGATCGAACGCTATTCCTCGCTTGGCGGCGTCTGCCTGAACGTGGGCTGCATCCCGTCGAAGGCGCTTCTGCACGCCGCCAAGGTGGTCACCGAAGCCGAGGAGATGTCCGAACACGGCCTGAACTTCGGCAAGCCCGACATCGACGGCGAGACCTTGCGCAAGTGGAAGGACTCGGTCGTTGAGCAGCTGACAGGCGGCCTCAAGGGGCTTGCCAAGCAGCGCAAGGTCACGGTGGTCGAGGGCTACGGCACCTTCACCGGCGCCAATTCGATCGAGGTCGAGACGTCGGACGGCAAGAAGACGGTGACCTTCGACCAGTGCATCATCGCCGCCGGGTCCGAGGCGGTGAAGCTGCCCTTCATTCCCCATGACGACCCGCGCGTCGTCAGTTCGACCGGCGCGCTGGAGCTCGACCCCATCCCCGAGCGGCTCTGCGTCCTCGGCGGCGGGATCATCGGGTTCGAGATGGCGACGGTCTATGACGCGCTCGGCTCCGAGGTGACGGTGATCGAGATGATGGACCAGATCCTGCCCGGCGCGGACAAGGACATGGTCAAGCCGCTGGCGAAACGCATGGAGGGGCGCCTGAAGGCGATCCACACCAAGACCAAGTGCACCGGCGTCGAGGCCAAGGACGACGGCTTGCACGTCACCTACGAAGGCCCCGACGGCAACAGCCAGACCGAGGTGTTCGACAAGCTTCTCGTCTCGGTCGGGCGCACGCCTAACGGCGGCAAGATCGGCGCGGACAAGGCGGGCGTGCAGGTCACGGATCGCGGCTTCATCGAGGTCGACCACCAGCAGCGGACCAACGTGCCCCACATCTTCGCCATCGGCGACACGGTGGGTCAACCGATGCTCGCCCACAAGGCGGTGCACGAGGGCAAGGTCGCGGCCGAAGTTTGCGCGGGCGAGAAGCGCGCGTTCGACGCTCGCGTGATCCCCTCGGTCGCCTATACCGACCCCGAGGTCGCGTGGTGCGGCGTCACCGAGACGCAGGCGAAAGAGCAGGGGCTTAAGATCGCCAAGGGCGTCTTCCCGTGGCAAGCCTCGGGCCGGGCGCTGTCGAACGCGCGGTCGGAGGGCATGACCAAGTTGATCTTCGACCCCGAGGATGACCGCGTGATCGGCGGCGCCATCGTCGGCACCAACGCGGGAGAGCTGATCGCAGAGGTCGCGCTGGCCATCGAGATGGGCGCCGACGCGGTGGATCTCGGCCACACCATCCACCCGCACCCCACGCTCAGCGAGACGGTGAACTTCGCCGCCGAGATGTTCGAGGGCACGATCACCGACCTGATGCCGCCAAAGAAGAAGTGACGGTCACGGGGGAGGCGGCGCGTGTCGCCCCTCGCGCAAGCTTGATCGGAAGGGTGGAAGGGTTATGGTCAAGTCATAGCCACCACGCCCGAGGAGGAGTCGCGCATGGCCCGTAACCCCAATAATCCCTTCGACATGAGCGCGATGATGGACGCGTTTGACCCGGACCGGATCGCGCGGATGTGGAACCCGCAGACGATGATGCAGGCGTTCCAGCAGCCCCAGGCGCAGATGTTCGACATGGAGCAGGTGATCCGCGCGAACCAGCGGAACTTCGAAGCCATGTCCGAGGCCAACAAGGCCGCCGCAGAGGCCTACAAGGACCTTCTCGACAAGCAGATGGAGATCTTCGAGAAGCTCACCCACGCCGCGCGCCAGCAGTACGAATGGGCCGAAGAGAATGCCGGCCCCGACGCGCTGAAGGCGCGTACGAACGCCATGAACGACGGCGTCGAAGAGGCGCTGAAACTCATGCGCAAGATGGCCGATAACGCCCGCGAGGCGAACGAGCAGGCCTATCGGTCGATGCAGAACCAGGTGGAGGAGTCTGTCGCCAAGGTCGAGCAGTCCGCGAAGAAGGCCGCCGCGTCCAAGCCGAGCTGAGGGCGACTATTCTCCGGCGACGGCGGCAGGGGCGCTTCTGCCCGGCAGGGGTGACAGGCCGGTGGCCCATGTCGCCCCGATCATCGCGACCGCTGCGGCGACATTGGCGGTGGCCGCCGCCGCCGCGATCCCGGTGAAGCCGAATGATTCCATCAAGATCCAGGCGAGGGGCACGTAGACCAGAAAGATGCGCCCGGCCGACATCCCCATGGACCACACCGCCCGAGAGCGCGCGTTCATCGCGGCATTGCCCGTGACGAGCACGCCATAGCCAAAGAGCGACAGGCCGACGATCCGCAGGTAAGTGGCGGCGATCGCCGCATCCTCGGAAGTTGCCGCGACGGCGCCCGCGATCTGGTCAGCGAGGAGGATCAGCACGCCGCCCACGCCCGCTCCGTAGCCCAGGCACATTAGGAAGGTCACCCGCACCGCCATCCGCGCGCGCCCTTGCTGTCCCGCGCCCCAGTTCTGGCCGACGACAGGTCCGATCCCGGCCGACAGCGCCAGCAGGGGGACGATGGCCAGCGACTGCACCCGCGTCGCCGCACCGAAGCCTGCGACCGCGGCCTCTCCCAGAATCGAGACGGCGGCGGTGACCACCGCCATCCCGGCCGGGTTGATCGCGTTCGACACCGACGCCGGCAGGCCGACCCCTCCGATCTTGCGCACGGAAGACACGATCTGCTCGAGCGGGTTTCGCGCGGTCGACAGGTGCCCCTTGCGCCGGGCCCACCACAACCCGCCGACCGTGGCGCCCACGCGCGCGAGGAAGGTGGCCAGGCCTGCGCCGCCCGTCGACATCTCGGGGAAGGGACCCGTGCCGAAGATCAGCAACGGGTCGAGCACGATGTTCGTGACCGCCTGGTTGAACATGATGACCGAGGCAGTCACGCCGTCTCCTCTTGCGCGGAAGATCGCCCCGACCAGCATCGACAGGACGAGGAACGGGAAGCTCATCGCCCACCAGAAGACGTAGTCCGCGATCTCGCCCGTGACCGGCCCGCTAGCGCCGATCAGCCCGAAGATCGTCCCTTGCAGCAGCCACAGGGCGGCCCCGACCAGCAGCCCGACGACAAGGCCGAGGCCCAGGGCGTGGATGGCCATGCGGTGGGTGTCGTCCTCGGACGTGCCGCGGCCGATGGACTGGCTGAGGGCGGCGTTCGCCCCGGCGGCAAGGCCGATCGACAGAGACGTGACCGACACCGTCACCGGATAGATATAGCCCACGGCGGCAAGTTGGGTCCGGCCCACGCGGGCCAGGAAATATGCGTCGGCGAGCCCTACGGCGAGGACGCCGAGGATACCCAACGTCATCGGGGCCGAGACGGTAAGGACGGCGCCACTGACGGAGCCGCGGGTGAGGGATCGGTCGGACATCTGGACTGACTTAGCAAGCCCGGCGCCGGGGCCAAGGCGCCTTGACCTTTCGTCGCGGGGGGCAGAGCTTGCCGCAATGATGCTGGACGGCCCCGTTACCCTCTCTACCCCGCTTGCCCACACCTGCGACCTCCCGGCCGAGGCCGACCTCGTGGTCATCGGCGGGGGCATCGCCGGCGTGACCACGGCGATATATGCCGCCAAGGCCGGCGCGCGGGTGGTGCTGGTCGAAAAGGGGCGGATCGCGGGCGAGCAATCTTCACGCAACTGGGGCTGGATCCGCCAGCAGGGGCGCGACCCGGACGAGCTGCCGCTGGTGATGGAAGCGGTGCGCAACTGGCACGCGCTTCAGGCCGAGACGAACGAGGATCTGGGGCTGCGTCAGACCGGGACCCTGTATTTCGCCGCGGACGAGGCGAAGCTGGAGCGGTATCGTAGCTGGGCGAGGATCGCGGCGGGGCACGGGCTCGACAGTCGGGTGATCGAAAAGGCCGAGCTGTCGCAGATGCTGCCCGAGGCGCGGGCGGCTTGGACCGGTGCGCTCTGGACGGCCTCGGATTGCAGGGCGGAGCCGTGGGTGGCAGTGCCGGCGCTCGCGCGGCTCGCCGTGCGGCGACACGGCGTCACCATCCGCGAAGGATGCGCCGCGCGGGCGCTGGACCTGGAAGGCGGGCGCGTGACCGGTGTCATGACCGAGGCGGGGCGGGTGCGTGCGCCCAGTGTCGTGCTGGCGGGCGGGGCGTGGTCGTCCACGCTGCTCCGGCGCCACGGCGTCGCTCTGCCGCAGCTTTCGGTGCGCGCCACCGTCGGCCAGACCGAGCCGCTGCCCGAAATCTTTGCGGGACAAGGCGTGGACAACAGCTTTGCCTTCCGTCGGCGGGCGGACGGGGGCTATTCGCTCGCGCCCTCGTTCGATCACGACTTTTTCCTTGGCCCCGACGC
>NZ_JBELKF010000104.1:0-2144 GCF_042089775.1 Palleronia sp. | reverse complement strand
GCTGTGCGCCATGCGCGCGCCTACTTCCCCGAGTTTCGGCGCGACATCCTGTCGACGAATTTGCGCCCCGCCTCGCCCGCCGGCTACCCGGACGCCTGGCGCCGCGCGACGCGCTGGGCCGAAGACGAGGAAAGCCCGTTCGAGCGGATGCGTGTCCTCGACCCGCCCCCCAACGGCCGCTTCGTTGCGCGGATGGTCCGGCAGTTCCAGGACGCTTTCCCCTCGATCGGGTCGGTGCGCATACGGAAGGCCTGGGCCGGAATGATCGACAGCCTGCCGGACATGATCCCGGTGATCGACCGCGTCCCGGACCTACCCGGCCTCACGCTTCTGACCGGCCTGTCGGGCCACGGCTTCGGCATCGGCCCCGGAGTGGGGCGCGCCGCCGCGGACCTTGCGCTGGGCCGCGACCCCGGCACCGATCTGACGGCTTTCCGTTTTTCACGCTTCCGGGACGGCACCCGGCGGGCGGCCTTTCATCTGTAAGAGGACCCCATGCCCATCCGTAACCGCATTGCCGACATGGCCCCCGAGGTCGCCGCGTGGCGCCAGCACCTGCACCGGCGCCCCGAGCTGCTGTTCGACACGCACGAGACGTCGGCCTTCGTGGCTGAAAAGCTGCGCGCGTTCGGCTGTGACGATGTCGTCACCGGGATCGGTCGCACGGGTGTCGTCGGGGTGATCCACGGCGCCGGCGGTCCGGGGCGCTGCGTCGGCCTGCGCGCGGACATGGATGCGTTGCCCATCGCCGAGACGACGGGCGCGGACTATGCCAGCGAGGTGCCGGGCAACATGCACGCCTGCGGCCATGACGGGCACACCGCGATGCTTTTGGGCGCTGCGCGCTACCTGGCCGAGACGCGGGGCTTCGACGGGACGGTCGCGGTGATCTTCCAGCCCGCCGAAGAAGGCGGCGGCGGCGGCGAGGTCATGGTGCAGGACGGCATGATGGAGCGCTTCGGGATTGAGGAAGTCTACGGCATGCACAACTGGCCCGGCCTGCCGCTGGGCAGCTTCGCGATCCGCGCGGGCGCATTCTTCGCCGCCACGGACGTGTTCGAGATCGACGTGATCGGGCAGGGCGGCCACGCGGCCAAGCCGCACGAGACGGTCGATGCAACCGTCATCGCGGCCGAGATCGTGGGTGCGCTCCAGACGATCGCCTCGCGCGTGGTTGATCCGACGAAGCAGGTGGTGGTGTCGGTGACCTCGTTCGAGACATCCTCGACCGCGTTCAACGTGATCCCTGGGCGGGTGAACATGAAGGGCACGGTGCGGACCCTCGCGCCCGAGGTGCAGGACATGGCCGAGGCCCGGATCGCCCGCATCGCGGAAGGCATCGCCGCCGCGCACGGGGCCGAAGCGCGCGTCCGGTACGAGCGCAATTATCCGATCATGGCGAACCACCACACCCACACCGAATACGCCGCCGAGGCCGCGCGCGTCGTTGCCGGTGATTGCGCGGCAGCCGATCTGGTGATGGGTGGAGAGGATTTCGCCTACATGCTCAATGCGCGGCCGGGGGCCTACATCCTTGTCGGGAACGGCGACACCGCGCCGCTTCATTCCGGCAATTTCGACTTCGACGACGATGCGATCCCGGCTGGCGTGAGCTACTGGGCGACGCTGGTCGAACAGCGGCTGCCCGCGCGCTGATCCGCTAGAGCGGTGGGCGGTGGACAGCCAAATCCTCGCCCGCCCAGAGACGTTCGTAGACTTCCGCCGCCCCATCGGCCTCGCGCGCAATGGAGTGGTCGGCGACAGCTTTTTTGCGCGCGGCCCGGCCCATGTGCTCGATCCGGTCGGGGTTCGACAGCAGCCCTCCCACAGCCGCGGCGGTTGCGTCCGCGTCCTCGGTCTGGACGATCAGGCCGGTGCGGCCGCCGTCCGAGAAGGCCCGGTAGTGGCCGGTATCCGAGCAGACAAAGGGCGTGCCGGCGGCCATGCCCTCGATCGGGACGACACCGAAAGGTTCGTAGCGCGCCACGTTCACGACGAGAGAGAGGGCGGGCAGGATCTCAGACCGCAGGCGGTCAAGGGGCAGGACGCCGGTGAAGTGGAAGCGGTCGCCCAGCCCTTTCGCATCGATGCGGCGGTGCAGGTCGGCGACGAAGGCCTCATCCGAGGGCTTGGCAAGGCCAATG
>NZ_JBELKF010000103.1:0-9737 GCF_042089775.1 Palleronia sp. | reverse complement strand
TCGTTGGAGCGGACTCTACCTCAAACCGGAGGAAGAAACGGGGCTCAGGTCATCAGACCTTGACCAAAAGGGTAAGGAAACCGATGGTGGCGCGAAGATGGCCATACGATTGCTGAAGAATCTCAGCGCGGACAGTGAAAAAGACTTGTCAATCAGCAGCTATGACATTGCCAGCGTAGTTTTCCACTGCCCTTCGCATGTGATTGTGCGCCATGTTGCAAGAGACTTGGCAATCCTTTCAGGAGTTAGTGCTTTCCTTAACCAGCTGGCGGCCGATCGTTCGCAAGCTGAAGCTCTTATGTCTCCGGATGGAACTCGCAAGATCTTCGACAAGAGCGAAAAATGGGGCAGCTTTTTGAGATTAGCTGGAAACACCTCTCAGCTCGCACGCGAGGAAGAGCGGGATCTGGTCGGGCCTTCGTTCCTCATGGAACGAGATCTTGGTCAGGTCCTCAAGAGCTTGAACGAGAGCAAGATCCCCGTCGTGCCAACCTATTGAACGATCTACATCGCCGCCTAACGTGATAGCACCCCGGAAACATATTGTTTCCGGGGTGCTATGTCCCAGTTTCCGGTACGAGCCACGATCTGCGCGACGGGGCTCTTTGTTGCTATGCAGGTCGGCTCAGTTCGTCGGGCGGATGACGACCGAGACGCGGCGGTTCTGCTGGCGACCCTCGGCGCTGAGGTTCGTCGCGATCGGCTGGTTCTCGCCGTAGCCGACGGCGCGCAGGCGCGCGGGCGAAACACCGTTCTGGATGAGGATCGAGCTGACGGCCTGGGCGCGACGTTCGGACAGGTCCTGGTTGTAGGCGGCCGAACCGGTGTTGTCCGTGTGGCCCTGGATCTCGACGGACGAGGCCCGGTACTTCTGCAGCGAGTTCGCCAGCAGTTGCAGGTCGTCGCGCAGGCCCGGCTGCACCGAGGCGCTGTCGGTCGCGAACAGGATGTCCTGCGGCAGGCGCACGATCAGAGCGTCGCCGGTGTTCTGGATCACGATGCCCGTGCCCAGCTGCTGGCGCAGTTCACGCTCCTGCTGGTCGAGGAAGGCGCCTGCGGTGGCACCCGCGCCGCCGCCGACCACGGCGCCGATGGCGGCGTTGCGAAAGCGGTCATTGCCGTCATCGGCATCGAGCGCGGCCCCTGCGAGCGCACCGCCGACCGAGCCGATCAGCGCGCCCTGGCGGGTCCGGTTCGGGTCGGTGGGGCCGGTGGAGGTCACGCAGGCCGAGAGCAGCAGAACGCAAGGCAGGCCGACGACAAGCGGAGTCTTGAAGGAAATCATGGGTGTCCTCTGAATGGTTCGAGACGCACATCTCGGCCCATTGATATAGACGAGGGTACGCCAGTTCCCAGAGAATTCCTCGTGAACGGCGCGTTTTCGCTGCCTCAGAACCCGGTCCGCGCCGCCTCGTCGGCCAGGAGCGCCCGCTTGACCGGCAGGCCCCAGTGATAGCCGCCAAGCTCGCCCGATTGCCTGAGCGCGCGGTGGCAGGGGATCAGCCACGAGATCGGGTTGCGCCCGACCGCCGTGCCGACTGCGCGATGCGCTTTGGGGTGGCCGATGGCGCGGGCGATCTCGGAATAGGTGGTCACGCGGCCTTCGGGGACGGCCAGAAGCGCCTCCCATACCTTGATCTGGAAGGGACCGCCCATCAGGTGGAGCCGCGCCTCGCCTCCGCCGGAGATTGCGGTGAAATGGGGGGCGAGGGCGGCGTCTTCGCGGATGTAACGGGCGGCGGGCCAGCGGGTGCTGAGGTCTGCAAAGGCCTCGTCCTCGCTGCTTTCCTCGGTGAAGGCGAGCCCGGCGAGGCCACGGTCTGTCGCCATGCCGAGCATCCGGCCGAAGGGCCCGTCGGCCGAGGCGTAGTGGATCGTCAGGCCGTCGCCCTTGCGGGCGAAGTCGCCGGGACTCATCGCCTCCCACCGCAGGAACAGGTCGTGGAGCCGCGACGGCCCGGACAGCCCGACCGCGCCCGACGTGTCGATCAGCGTGTGCCGTTCGGCCAGCAGCTGCTTGGCGTGGCCGAGGGTCAGGAACTGCTGGAACCGCTTGGGCGAGATGCCGGCCCAGCGAGAGAACAGCCGCTGGAAATGCGCGGGGCTGAGGTTCATCTCGGCCGCGATCTCCTCGAGCGTCATCTCGCGCCCTGCGTCCAGCCGCTCGATCGCCCGGCGCATCAGCTGCCAGTGATAGCGTGTTTCCATGTTCTGCATCTGGGTCATGGCGCGAATCTACGCCGGCCCCGCGCGTCCCGCGACCCGAAACCTGCGCAATGCAGATCATACCTTCGACAAATACGCAGGGCGCAGTGCTTGCCACCGGGCGGGGCTTCGGGGCAGAAGCGGTCGAGATGGTAAAAGCGCTTCCATATGCGGCCCAGAAGGAGATCTTCACCCGCTTCCGCGACGCGGAGCCGGAGCCGAAAGGCGAGCTGGAGCACGTCAATGCCTACACCCTGGTCGTGGCCGTGGCGCTGTCGGCGCAGGCCACCGATGCCGGCGTGAACAAGGCCACCCGCTCATTGTTCGCCACCGTCGATACGCCGCAGAAGATGCTCGACCTCGGCGAAGAGGGGTTGGTGGAGCACATCAAGTCCATCGGCCTCTTTCGCAACAAGGCGAAAAACGTCATCAAGCTGAGCCGAATTCTTGTGGACGAGTATGGCGGCGAGGTGCCTTCGTCGCGCGCGGCGCTCGAAGGGCTGCCCGGCGTCGGGCGCAAGACGGCGAACGTGGTGCTGAACATGTGGTTCAGGTATCCCGCGCAGGCGGTCGACACACATATCTTCCGCGTCGGCAACCGCACCCGCATCGCGCCCGGCAAGGACGTGGTCGCGGTCGAGCGGGCTGTCGAGGACAACGTGCCGGCCGAATTCGCGCTGCACGCCCATCACTGGCTGATCCTGCACGGCCGCTACACCTGCGTCGCGCGCAAGCCCAAATGTCCGGCCTGCCTGATCCGCGACCTTTGCCCCTATCCGGAGAAGACCGAATGAAGACCCCCCACGTGATCGGCATCGGCAACGCCATCGTCGACGTCATCGCCCGCGCCGACGACCACTTCCTCGAGCATATGGGCATCGAGAAGGGCATCATGCAACTGATCGAGCGTGAGCGGGCCGAGCTTCTCTATGCCTCGATGGGCGAGCGGACCGAGACGCCGGGCGGATCGGTGGCGAACACCATCGCGGGGATCGGCAAGCTGGGCCTGCCGGCGTCGTTCATCGGCAAGGTGAAGGCCGACACGCTTGGCCGCGGCTATGCCGAGGGGATGGAGGCGGGCGGCATCGGCTTTCCGAACGCGCCGGTGGCGGACGCCGCGCTGCCGACCTCGCGCTGCATGATCTTCGTCTCGCCCGACGGCGAGCGGTCGATGAATACCTATCTCGGCGCGGGTGCCGACCTTGGCGCCCGCGACGTGCCCGAGGCGACCTTTGCCGAAGGCGGCATCGTGTTTCTCGAAGGGTACCTGTTCGACAAGGAAGAGGGGAAAACCGCGTTCCGCCGGGCGGCGCAGCTGATGCACGACGCAGGCGGGCGCGCCGGGATCACCCTGTCGGACCCGTTCTGCACCGAACGGCACCGCGCCGATTTCCAGGAGCTGATCGCGGGCGAGATGGACTTTGTCATCGGCAACGAGGACGAGTGGACGACACTTTACGAGACTGATCTCGATAGCGCGCTGGCCCGTGCGGCCGAAGCGTGCGGGATGGTGGTCTGCACGCGCTCGGGTGAGTCGGTCGTTCTGCTGGCTGAGGGAAAGCGGATCGAGGTGCCGGTGGAGCGTGTCGTGCCCGTGGACGCGACCGGAGCGGGCGACCAATTCGCCGCCGGGTTCCTTTACGGCTATGCGCACGGCCTCGACATCGAGACGTGCGGCAAGATTGGCGTCGCCGCGGCGGCCGAGGTCATCGGGCATATCGGCCCGCGCCCCGAAATCGACATGATGGCCCGCTTCCGTCAACTGGGGCTCGTCTGAAGCGCGAGCGCCGGCTTTACAGGGGCGCGACGGTGACTCCGTCGGCTTCAAGGCGCGCCCGCACCGTGCGGGCGGCCGCGACGGCCGAAGGTTCGTCGCCATGCAGGCAGACGGTGTCGATGCGCGTCTCGATCCGGGTGCCCATGGGGGTGATGATCGCGCCCTCGCGCACCATGGCCGAGATGCGGGCGGCGGCTTCCTCGGGGTCGGTGATCATCGCGCCGGGCTGGCCGCGCAGGATCAGCGTGCCGTCCTCGGCATAGCCCCGGTCGGCGAAGATCTCGGCCGCGTAGGGCACGCCGAGCGCGCGGGCGGCCTCTTCCATCGGCGTGGCGGCAAGCACCATCAGCACGATGTCTGGCTGCACCTCGAGTGCCGCGGCATAGGCGTGGCGGGCGAGTTCACCGTCGATCTGGGCCATGTTCGACAGCGCGCCGTGGAGCTTCAGGTGCCGCACCTTTCCGCCGGCCGCACGCGCCATCGCCCGCGCCGCGCCCAGCTGGTACTGCACGAGGTGCGCGACGCTTTCGTAGGGCATCTTCATCTGGCGCCGGCCGAAACCCTGAAGGTCGGGAAAGCCCGGATGCGCGCCGATGCCGACGCCGTTCGCGACGGCCGCCTTCATGGTCGCCGCCATCGTGTCCCAGTCCCCGGCGTGGAAACCGCAGGCGATGTTGGCCGAGGTCACCACGTCCAGCAGCGCCGCGTCATCGCCCATCTTCCAGGGGCCGAAGCTTTCGCCCATATCCGCGTTGAGGTCGATCTGGGTCATTGTGCCTCTCCGGTCGTGACGCCGCTGATGAGCTGGTAGGCCCCGAGGTCGGGGATGTCGCGGGGGTCGCGGATGCGGGGCCCGGTGCGGGCGCGCATGTCGCGCAGGATTTCGTCCTCGCTCTGCCACGGGGCCTTGTCCAGGGGGACGAAGGCCAGTCGCAGCGTGCCACCGGGCGGGGTCTGCATCGCGCGGGGCAGGTCGGCGGGGTGCAGGCAGCCGATCCGGGGATAGCCCCCGGTGGTCTGGCATTCGGGGCCCAGCAGCATCGGGTTGCCGTCGCCGGTGATCTGGATATCGCCGGGGCGGGCGATCTCGGACAGGAGCGACAGCTGCCCTTCGGTCCCGAAGGGCGGGCCGTCATGGGTCAGGCGGATGCCCTGGCGATTGCCGCGGGCATCGCGGGTGAAGGTCGTCTCTTGCAGGCGGGTGATCTGGTCGTCGGGGAAAAGCGCGGTGTGGGCCGAGGGCAAAAGGCGCAGCCGGCCGGTGGCGGGGCGGCCGGGATCGAGGATAAGGTCGGCGGCGCTTCCGTCGACCTGGCCGAGGGGCAGTTCGTCGCCCGATGCGACCGGAGCGCCGATACCGGCGGCCAAGTGCGCGGCACGGCTGCCGAGGCGCGTCGGCGTGGCGAGCCCGCCGCCGAACGAGACATAGGCATAGCCGCCGGTGCCGGGGGACAACGTCAGGCTCTCGCCCGCCGGCAGGCGGTGGCTGGCGTTCCATGCAAGGCGGTTGCCGCCGATCTGGGCGGGCCGCTCGGCTCCGGTCAGGGCGAAGCGGATGGGGCCATCGGCGACGAGCGTCAGGGGGGCGGGAGGCAGCTCCAGCGCCGCGGTCACCTCTTGCCGCAGAAGCGCCGCGGCGGCGAGCAGAGCGGTGCGATCGGCGGCCCCGCCGCGGGACAGGCCCTGCGCAATGTAGCCGCGGCGGCCAAGGTCCTGAACGGTGATTCCCGGCCCCGCGCGAGTAAGCGTCACGATCGTCACGCGACATCCTCCACGGTCACGCCGCCATCGGGTGGGGAAAGCGCGTCGAGTTCCGCGGCGGAGACGGGGGTGAAGCGCACCTCGTCGCCGGGGGCGAGCACGATGGGGCGGTCCGGATCGTCGGGACGGAAGCCGTGGAAGCGGGTCATGCCAATCTGTCGCCAGCCCGTCGGCGTCGTCGTCGCGAACACGATCAACTGCCGCACTGCGGTGACGAGGGCACCGGTTTCCACCCGCGGGGTCAGGTCCCGCTGCCGGTCGATGTTCCAGTGCGCGTCGAGCTCGCCCAGGTAGGCCTGTCCCGGTGCATAGCCGAGGGCGAGGGCGCGGACCGGGCGCGCGCAGATCTCGGCGACGGCCTGGCTGCGGGTCAGGCCCGCAAGCTCTGCCGCCTCGTCGAGCTGGGGGGCGTGATCGCCGTCAAACGAGACCGGGATCGTCAGGCGCCGCCGGCCGCTGGGCAGTTCGGCTGCGAACCAGTCCCGCGTGTCGAGCAGCTCGCGCAGGCGCGTCGCAAGGTTCTGGCGGTCCAGCTGCGCAGGGTCGAAGGCGATGAAGGTCGAGGCGAGGGAGGTGGCGGTTTCAAGCACCCCCTCCCACGCCTCGCCGTCAATGGCGGCGCGGAAGGCGAGGGCGGCGCGGTTCGCCGCCTCGTCCAGCCGGTCGGCGAAGGTCACGAGAAGACCGTCGAGACCCAGGGGGGTCAGGCGGGGAAACGCGTCGGGGGTGTCGGTGACGTCCTGCATCCTGTTCGCGAACCTAGCGAAATGCGCGCGGGGGTCGAGGGGGTTATGGCCACGCCGCGTAAGACCCTTCGGCATTCGGCCGGCGCTTGGCCGACGCGCGGAAGCGCGAGGGGCTGGTGCCGACCGCGCGCGAGAAGAAGCGGGTGAAATAGGCGGGGTCGGCGAAGCCGAGGCGGAAGGCGATGGTGCCGATGGGCGTGGCGGTCCCATTCAGCAGCTCGGACGCCTCGCGGATCAGGTGACGGTGCAGGTAGGCTTGCGGCGACAGGCCCGTGGCGCCTTTGACGGCCGAGCGGAGCCGGTCGCGGCTGACGCCGATCGCGCGGGCATAGGCGGCGACGGTCCAGTGCTGCCTTGCGTGCTGCGTCACGAGCTGGACGAAGCGCTCGGCCAGGCCTTCGGTCGTGGCGCCCTGAGTCAGAAGCTCGGCCCGGGTGCGGCGCCAGACATGGGTGAGCAGCAGCGCGAGGTAGTGGCGTGCCGCCACGTCCGCCCCTGCCTCGCCGGTCGCAAGCTCGGCCTCGAGGCCGTCGATCAGGGGCATCATCCGGTCGTTGGCCTGAAGCGGCACCGAAAGCTCCTGCCGCAGCGGTTGGCCGATGGTCGCGGCGGGCAGCGACTGCGCCAGCGCCGGTTCGGGGATCGACAGGAGTGTGGCGCGGGTGCCGGCCTCGGCCAGCATCTCGACCGCCGTTCCCTTGGGGCGCCACCAGAGGCGGGGAGCGTCGACGGCCGTGTCCGTCTGCACCGTTCCGGACGACAGGAGCAGCAGGTGCGACACGCCGGCGGGGAGCGCATAGCCTACGCGGGTCAGGGGGCTGCGGATGCGCTGCACACGGATGCGGGCGTTGCGGGTGGGGGCGGGCTGCATGGGGCGAGGGTGCCGGAATAGGCATCGCGCCGCCAGCAAAAATGCAAATCATCGTCGCAAGAGTGCATTTCCTGCGGCCCTGCGACACGCTAGCGTCCCGAATACGTCAGCCGGTCGAGATCGCCGGACGGACAAGCTCTGGCCAACGGAGCGACTTTGGGAGGATCGCAATGACCAGAATGACGCGCCGCAGCGCGCTGGGCATCCGTCTGCTTGCCGCTTCTGCGGAACTCGCCCTCCCTGCCGGCACCGCTTCGGCTCAGGAGGAGTCGGTCTGGATCGGCTGCGCCGGGGCGAACACCACTGGCGCCGGGATCACCGCCATTTCCAACAACGAGCTGTGGGTTCACGAGGTTGGCGAGGCCCGTGCGACCATGCTCGACAGGTCGCAGCGGCCCGGCCAGATCGCCGGCACCATGTCGTGGGGCGAGCAGGAGATGGCCCCGCTCGTACGCGCGCGTAGCCGCGACACCAACCTGACGGTGCTGGTCGCGGAGCCGAATTCCCCGGCGACATTGGCGTTGGCTGATGTCGCCTGCCTCGTCGAAGATGGCCGCATCACCGGCTCTGACCCCGCCGTCGATTTGCGATCCGATCCCGCCGTGGTGCGCGCCTTTCTAGGCGGCGCCACGGCTTGTGTAACCTGAGAAGGACCCCGTAGATGGAAAGCCTGAACCTATACATCGGCGGCGCCTACAGCGCGTCGTCCGACAATCGCAGCTTCACGCGCAAGAACCCGATGACGGGCGACGTCGCGACCGAAGCCGCCGCTGCCTCGATTGAGGATGCCGAACGCGCTGTGGACGCCGCCGCGCGCGCCTTCCCCGCCTGGTCCCAGACGAGCCCGGGCGAGCGTCGTGCCAAGCTCCTCGCCGCGTCCGAGAACCTGAAGGCCCGCGGGGACGACATCGTCGCGGCCATGAAGGAAGAGATCGGCGCGACCGAGGGCTGGGCGCGCTTCAACGTCATGCTCGCGGCCGACATGCTGCTCGAGGCCGCCAGCCTGACCACCCAGATCAAGGGCGAGGTCATTCCGTCGAACCGCCCCGGCACGACGGCCATGGCGATCCGCCAGCCGGCGGGCGTGGTGCTGGCCATGGCGCCCTGGAACGCGCCGGTCATCCTGGGCGTGCGGGCCATCGCGACTCCGTTGGCCTGCGGCAACACGGTCGTGATGAAGTCGTCCGAGCTCTGTCCCCGCGTCCACGCGCTGATCGTCGAAGCCGTGGCCGAGGCGGGTTTTCCCGAAGGCGTGCTGAACGCGATCTCGAACGACCCCGAGGACGCGCCGAAGATCGTCGAGGCGCTGATCGCCAACCCGGCGGTGCGGCGCGTGAACTTCACCGGCTCGACCCGGGTGGGCCGCATCATCGGCGAGTTGTCGGCCCGGCACCTCAAGCCCGCGCTGCTCGAACTGGGTGGCAAGGCCCCGCTGATCGTGCTGGATGATGCCGACATCGAGGCCACGGTCGCGGCCGCAGCGTTCGGCGCCTACATGAACCAGGGCCAGATCTGCATGTCAACCGAGCGGATCATCACCGTCGGCGACATCGGCGACCGCTTTGTCGAAGCCTTCGCCAAGAAGGTGGCCGAGCTGACGGCGAGTGATCCCCGCGAGGGCAACTCGCCTCTGGGCGCATTAGTCGACACAGGGGCTGCCGACCGCGTGCGCGACTTGATCCGCGACGCCGAGCAGAAGGGCGCGACCGTGATCGCCGGCGGGGGCGAGGGACCGATCCTGAACGCGGCAGCGCTGGATCACGTCACCCCCGACATGCGCATCTATACCGAGGAGAGCTTTGGACCCGTGGCGGCGATCATTCGTGCAGGCTCGGTGGACGAGGCGGTGCGGATCGCCAATGAAAGCGAGCTGGGCCTGTCCTCGGCCGTATTCGGGCGCGATACGATGCGGGCGCTCGCTGTGGCGCGCCGGATCGAGGCTGGTATCTGCCACGTCAATGGCCCGACCGTCCACGACGAGGCGCAGATGCCGTTCGGTGGCGTGAAGGCGTCGGGTTATGGCCGCTTCGGCGGGAACTGGGGGATCGCGGAGTTCACCGACCTGAAGTGGATCACCCTGCAGGACGGACCGCTGCACTATCCTATCTGAGGAAACAGGAGGGCTGCAGCGTCGTCGATCCACAGGGGACGACGCTGCGGTTTCTCTGGATCTCACGGGTGACTCGCGCGGGCGGACTCAGCCGCGACAGGTGAGCGCTCTGAGGAGGTCGATCCGCCCCGCCACGACGAAGCAGTGGTCGCACATGTGCCATGCTCGGGGCTGAAAATGGGTCCTGAGCCTAAGCACATGCCTATGTCTGACGACGAGATGATCCGCGATGGCGGCCGACGGCGCCGCTGGCTTGCTGCCGGATGC